>CAYOFK010000064.1:0-13831 GCA_964403185.1 uncultured Rikenellaceae bacterium
AGCGCTTCAAAGAAATTCAGATCCGGACTCCGGATCAGGCCATGTGAATAATCTGCAATCCATAGAATCCCGGAATCATCAAACCGGGCATGTTTTGGATTGATATTTCCCCACCCATAATCGTCTATTTCAGAAATTAAAGTGACATTGTTTCCGAATATCTGTAATTTAAAGTTGCCGGCGATCTGGATTCCTGATAGACCTGCTTCTATGGAATGATTCAGTCCCCCGGTGGATGTAATAAATGTCCAGGTATTCCCGTCATACATCCATACAGAATCGGTCTGATTCAGGGTGGCAGTCTGATTTGCAATGAGGTTGTTATTGAAATTCGCCAGAATGTTAAAATGGGGATCGGATGCGGGGAATTCCTGAAGCCGGGTCCAGTGTGAGTAATCCACAAGGAGCGGGTCGTTAATATCTGCAGTAAGAATTCCATTTTCTGTCGCCGCATAGATTTTTTCCCGCATAACAGTCAGATCGTATACCTGCACAGCATCTCCGTTTGGCCCAATATAATAAGTGTCTTTAAATTCAAGCTTTTCGAGGTCCAGTACCACGATCCCAAAATCACATGCCAGATAGGCCAGGGCGCCTGCAAACACAACATTGTGAATGGTTCTTTTTCCGGCAATCGCCGCACGCTGAATATCAGAAAGCTTAAAGATTCCTCCCTCTCTGACTACATCAATAGTGGCATCACCGTATGCTACCAAAATGACATTAAATTGGCTGTTATAATCTGCAAATGAGATCTTTGCATCCGACAATCCATGAACTTTGGACATTTTTTCCAGGGACCGGTCACTTTTATCATATGCATACAGGGCGTAATTGGTGGCACAATATATGGTTTGGCCAAGATCCATTACGGACTTTGTATTAAAATAGGGAAAATGGTCCCGCCACTGACCGACTCCGATTTGGGCATGGCCTGTCGAAGTAAGATGTATAACACACAATAAAATAAAGGATTTTCTTAGCATCTTTATCAGGCAATCATCATTTATCCCGGGACATTTTGCAGTAGATCAAACGTGTTTAATCCGCTCTTGGTATATGGTGGTAAAAATACCGCCTTTCAGGCCTCAGAACAGTTATTCAGAAAATCTCCCAACTTCCGGATGGCAACCGCCCTGTGGCTGATCTTGTTTTTTCCTGCAAGGGTCATTTCTGCAAATGTTTTTTGAGAGCCATCAGGTTTGAATACCGGATCGTAACCAAATCCGCCGGCACCTCTTTTTGTATGGATGATAGTTCCTTTCACCAGTCCTTCAAAAACGCTTATTTGTCCATTCAGGACCAAGGCAATAACAGTACGAAATTGCGCTTTCCGGTTGGAAAAAGATTTTAATTCAGATAATAACTTCTGAATGTTATCATCAGAATTCCTTGACGGACCGGCATACCTTGCGGACAAAACACCCGGGGCACCATTCAGTGCCTGCACCTCAAGACCCGTATCATCTGCCAGGGTATTGCTTTTAAAATGATTGTGTATAAATCTTGCTTTTTCAATGGCATTGGCTTTCAGAGTATCAGTTGTTTCCGGAATATCATCAAAAAATCCGAGATCGGAAGGAATCACCAGTTCAATACCTGGATCCAGGACCGATCTTATTTCCTTTAATTTATTGACATTGCGGGTGGCAAAAATAAGTCTCATGGGTTTCTATAAAAAAACAAGGATTCGATCCTTGTTTCATTAACATGCTGTTTATATGCAGGGGAATTAGCCGCCCATTGCAGAAAAGCCGCCCTTTCTTTTAAGTGCGGGATTGGGATTCACACACATGACGGGGATCTTTTCTCCATTAGCAATAATTTGTTGTTCATCAGCACCGAGGGCATAATCCGCAAGAGAGATATCCCTGGTAGTCATGATCAGGATCAGGTCGGCCCTGGTTTGTTTGGCAAATTCGATGGTTTCTTTGGCAAATTTCCTTTTTCCTGGAGCAGTATGCATCTCATACTCAATTCCTTTGGAGTCGAAATATTTTCTTGCAAACGCAGTATTGGCCTGAACCTTAGCCTTAAAGGTTTTATCCTTAACATCTTGTTTCAGAAAAAAGAACTTGGTCTGATAGTAGGATGCCAGGTAGGTCACCCAGCTATTCTTTTCCTTATTTTCTGTCCGGAAGTCAATGGGAAAAACAATCTTTTCAAATTTCTTGGAAGCCGGAGGGCTCTGGACAATGATAAAAGGGACCTCTGAATGGACAATTACCTTTAATGCCCAACTTCCTGTAATTTTTTGAACGCCTTTGATTCCATGAGTTCCCATCACCACAAGATTGGCATTTACCTCGGAAGCTATTTCACCAATATCGGCAAAAATACTACCTTGTCTGACAATGAATTTAGGTTTTACAAAATGATCTTTGAAGAATTGTTCGGATAATTCTTTACATTTTGTTTCAGCAGCTGCAATTTCAGGCTGGGTTTTAACAATGTGGAGGATAACAATTTCGTTTTGCATGGCCTGGGAGATTACAAGAGCATTTTCAAGAGCATAATCTCCAACTACTGTAAAATCGTGCGGAACAATGATGGTTTCTTTACCGGTTTCCATGGGTTTTTGTTAATCAGAGTTTTACAACAATAAAATTATTAGTATATTTTTGAATAATAATAACAGGGCCACATTTTGAATTTACAAGTTATGAATTTTCCCATTAAAACAAATTATTCTGTTCTGTTTTTTTTATTCCTGGCCCTGTTCCTGATCCCGGATAATGACGGTGCCATTGCCCAGAAATCGGTCATCATGTTACCTGAAATTCAGGAAATTATTATTTCAGGCGATTCGGTTATTTTTAATACACAAGCACCGGACCGGTTCCAGTCGGCATGGCAGGACCTGCTTCTTGGAAAATTAAGGATTCCACACCGGTTTAATTCAATTTATTTCAGGTTTGGGACTGAAGGCTTGCCGGATGATGCATCATTTCAATCCTATCTGGAAGGATTCGAGGAACACTGGGGAAGATCCTCGATATACCCTGTAAAAGAATATTCAAACCTGCCTCCTGGAAAATATACTTTAAATGTGCGAATCCTTCGAAACGGGAGGCCCTCTTCTTCCGGATCTTATTTTGAATTCAGCATTTTACCACCCTTTTACAAAACAACTGTAGCTTTTATTTTATATGTCATAACAGGTTTTTTAACAGTCATTGCAATTCTGAGAGTACGGACCTATCAATTTGCCAGGGAACGCTTCCGCCTGGAACGCATAATTAATGAGCGTACGGATGAACTGGTTTCAGAGAAAGATAGATCTGAAAAACTTTTGGCCAACGTTTTACCAAAGGATACTGCCGATGAAATAATGACCAAGGGAAAAGCCACGAAGAAAAAGTACCAGATGGCAACTGTGCTGTTCTCAGACATTCAGGGCTTTACAAAATTGGCAGAGCAGATGAACCCCGAACACCTGATCGATGAGTTGGATAGTTTTTTCTTCCATTTCGACTCGGTTGTAGAAAAATACAATATTGAAAAAATTAAAACAATCGGGGATGCATATATGTGTGCTGGTGGGATTCCCCGGAAAAACCGGACCAATCCTGTTGAGGTGGTGATGGCCGCCCTTGAAATGCAAAAGTATATGAAAAACCTGCGTGAACAGGCTTCAATAAAGGGCTCAGAAGTCTGGGACATCCGGATTGGCATCCATACGGGGCCGATCATAGCGGGGGTGGTTGGCTACAAGAAATTATCGTATGATATCTGGGGAGATACGGTCAACACCGCCAGCCGGATGGAATCTTCAGGGGAGGCCGGGAAGATCAATATATCAGGACCCACCTACGAACTTGTTAAGGACTTTTTCATTTGTGAATACAGGGGGAAAATGCCGGTGAAATATAAAGGCGAGATCGACATGTATTTTATCAAAGGCATTCGCCCCGATCTTGTAACCCTTCCGGCAGGACTTCCGAATAAGAAGTTTTTAATTCAGGTACAAACGTTACGGTTGAATGACCTGGAAGATCATATTCTTGGTAAGTATGAACAGGAACTTCCGGATTCCTTATATTATCACAATCTGAAACACAGCATCCATGTATATACGCAGGTTGAATTAATCGGAAGGGCCGAAAACGTTACTGAAGCAGATATGCTATTGCTGAGAACTGCTGGCTTGTTGCATGATGTAGGCCTGCTTAAAGGATCCTACGACACGCATGAAGAAGCAGGTTGTGATATTGCCCGTGAATTACTTCCGGGATATCAGTATTCTGAAGAACAAATTGATGAGATATGTAATTTGATAATGACCACCAGACATGCTGTTAAACCAAAGAATCTTCTGGAAAAGGTCATGTGTGATGCCGATTCTGATTACCTGGGAAGGGTGGATTTTGAAGAAGCATCATTAAATCTGTATAAAGAATTAAAAGCTCACGACCGGGTGGCCACAATTGAGGAGTGGAAAACAATGCAAATAGCAGTGCTTAAGGAACACGACTTTTATACAAATACTGCCCGGATTCTTCGGGATGTTAACCAGCAGGAACAGATCAAAAAGGTAAATAGTTTTGTAGAACCTGTTTGAAGAACACATAAAAATCCTTGCGTATCTGTTCCCGGAATTTTACATTTGAAGCACTAATAAACTGCTAAATTTAATTGCTGCAAATATGAATACAATAGATTGGAACAATTTGCCTTTTGGATACCGGAAAACACATTACAATGTAAGATGTTATTACAAGGATCACGAATGGGGAAAACTGGAAGTATCGGATTCAGAATACCTGAACATTCATATGGCTGCAACCTGTCTTCATTATGGGCAGGAAGCGTTTGAAGGCATGAAGGCTTTCCGCGGAAAAGATGGAAAAATCCGGTTGTTTCGCTGGGAAGATAATGCAGAACGGATGGCAACTTCAGCGGCGGGAATTCTTCTGGCTGAGGTGCCAAAAAAGCTGTTTAAAAGTGCCGTTCAAAAAGCGGTGAAGTTAAACAAGGATTTTGTACCGCCTCATGATTCAGGTGCTGCATTATACATACGGCCACTCTTGATTGGCACCGGTGCTGAGGTTGGAGTGAAAGCAGCAAATGAATACTTGTTCCTGGTATTTGTCACTCCGGTTGGGCCTTATTTTAAAGAAGGACTGAAGCCGGTGGATATGATGGTTTGCAGGGAATATGACAGGGCTGCACCCCTTGGTACCGGAAACATTAAAGTGGGTGGTAATTATGCAGGGAGCATGGCTGCCGTAAAAAAAGCTCACGGCCAGGGATTTGCAAATGTGGTATTCCTGGATGCAAAAGAAAAAAAATACATTGACGAATGCGGTCCTGCAAATTTCTTTGGGATTAAAGATAATACCTATATCACGCCCGATTCCGATACCATACTGCCCTCCATTACCAATAAGAGTTTGATTCAGTTGGCTGAAGATATGGGAATGAAAACTGAGCGCAGGCAAATTCCTTTGGAAGAACTGGATAGCTTTGAAGAAGCAGGTGCGTGTGGCACTGCAGCAGTGATCAGTCCGATTCATAAGATAGTTGATCCGGATGCAGGCAAAGTTTATAGTTTTGGAAACGGCACTCCGGGACCAACCACACTTAAACTCTACAATCAGCTTCGGGCCATTCAACTGGGGGATGTGCCGGATCCATACGGATGGGTTGAGTTTGTTGATTGAGCTTTTGATTTTATCAGCAAGGCTACGGGAGTTACTAACACAGTGGGATTATTGTTATATTTGCAGGATTATTGAGATCCCGGATGAGAAGTAAAAATCCAGCCGTCACCAAAAGAAAACTCAGGAGTTCTTACGTTACGACCATTATTAGCATCGCATTGGTGCTGTTCTTAATTGGTCTGATGGGCCTTATGATACTGAATGCCAAGAGTTTATCGGACTATATAAAGGAGAGTCTTAATCTTTCCGTCATTCTGAATGATGATGCAAGGGAGGTGGATGTAAGAAGGCTTCAGAAAAACCTTGATGCCTCAGTTTTTGTTAAATCAACAGAGTATATTTCAAAAGAGGAAGCCGCAGAAAGTTTGCAATCCGAACTTGGGGAGGACTTTCTGGATTTTTTAGGCTACAACCCCCTGCTGGCATCCATTGATGTGTATCTGTATGCCCCGTATGCAAACCCTGACAGCATCGCTGTTATTGAGAACCAGCTTCATGATTATGCCCTGATTAAAGAGGTTTACTACCATGAATCGCTGATCTACATGATCAATCAAAACATCCGTAAGATCAGCCTGGTGATCCTTGGATTTTCAGTAGTGCTCTTTTTTATTGCACTGACCCTTATCAGCAATACCATTCGATTGTCTGTTTATGCCCGGCGCTTTCTGATAAATACCATGCAGTTGGTTGGAGCCACGCCTGGATTTATCCGGAAACCCTTTTTGCTGACCAGTATTCTGCATGGATTCGTGGCCTCGTTAATATCAATTTTCCTGATCCTTGGCCTGATATACTTTGCTCAAAAGGAATTTCAGGAAATCATGAAAATCCAGGACTTCAAAATACTTGGGGCCCTGTTTCTTTCCATTGTGATCATGGGTATTGTATTTAATTATTTTTCAACCTATTTTGCAGTGAATAAATTCCTCAGGATGGAAGAAGACGACCTGTATTATTAACAACAAAGCACACATTGATGGCCCAAAAAGAAAAATCAAAGAAACAAGAAGAGAATTTTGCCCTTGGTAAAGAAAACTACATGTTACTTACCATAGGTTTTATTATTATTATCCTCGGATTTTTGTTGATGATTGGTGGGAAGTCCACGGATCCTAACGAATTTAGTGAGAATATATTTAGCTTCCGGCGTATCATACTGGCCCCCATTATTGTGCTTTTCGGATTTATTTTTGAGATTTGGGCCATTATGAAAAAATCAAAAAAACAAAATTCCTGACATGCACATCTGGTTGCCAGATGTGGTTAATCCGTACTGAATGAACTGGTTCGAAGCGCTCATCCTTGGAATTGTACAGGGACTTACAGAATTTTTACCTGTTAGCAGCAGCGGGCACCTGGAAATTGGGAAATACCTGCTCAATATTGAGGTGGTTGAAAGCCTTGAATTTTCCATTGCCGTGCATGGTGCCACAGTTCTGAGTACTATTGTGATTTTCCGAAAAGACATAGCACGGTTGCTGGCACATGTGTTCACCTTAAAAAACACTCAGGAAATGTGGTATGGCTGGAAACTGATTGTCTCAATGATCCCGGTGGCCATTGTGGGCCTGTTTTTTGAAAATGATATTGAGCAGATGTTCACAGGTAATATCCGCTTTGTCGGATTGATGCTTTTAGCTACGGCGGTCATCCTGGCTGTCAGCAGGTTTGTCCCCGCCAGGGAGAAACCGGTTTCCTTTAAAAACGCACTCATTATTGGAATTGCACAGGCATTTGCGGTCATCCCGGGGATTTCAAGATCAGGCAGTACCATTGCCACCGGCCTGATACTTGGATTGAAGAAACAGGAGGCAGCCAGATTCTCATTCCTTATGGTCTTGTTACCTATTCTGGCCGTCAATACAAAAGAACTTTTTTCCGGTGAGTTTACACAACATTCGGGCGTTGGTGCAGAAGCAATAATCATCGGGTTCCTGGCTGCTTTTATTTCCGGTTTGCTGGCTTGTAAATGGATGCTGAAGATAGTCCGGAAAGGCAGCCTGTTTTATTTTGCCATCTATTGTTTTATTGTGGGGACA
Source organism: uncultured Rikenellaceae bacterium (assembly GCA_964403185.1). Classification (GTDB taxonomy): domain Bacteria; phylum Bacteroidota; class Bacteroidia; order Bacteroidales; family VadinHA17; genus CAYOFK01. The sequence goes on from CAYOFK010000064.1 coordinate 7,706, forward strand.
ATTGCCATAATTTTTTCGTGAATGATCATAGATCAGAACACATTAAGGGAACGGTATGAATCCGGCAGAATTGTGTTATTTGACAAGCCCATTGACTGGACTTCTTTTGATCTGGTAAAAAAAACCAGGAACCTGTTGAGGCACTACCTGGGATTTAAGAAAATAAAAGTGGGACATACAGGGACCCTGGATCCGCTGGCAACAGGATTGATGATCCTGTGTATTGGTAAAGCCACAAAAAGTATATTAAACTACCAGAATCTGGATAAGGAATATCTCACCACCATATGTCTTGGAAAATCCACACCTTCTTTTGATCTTGAAAGCAAAGTGGACCGTATCTGTGATATTTCACATATAAATGAAGGGAGCATTAAAGAAGCACTTCAACGGTTTATGGGCGAGACTGAACAGGTTCCCCCCCTGTATTCTGCCAAATATATTGAAGGAAAAAGAGCATATAATTTTGCCCGGAAAGGGGAGGAACGAACGCTGGCTCCCGTAAAGGTCCGGATTGATAAGCTGGAACTCCTGGAATATACACCGCCGGAGATCCGGGTCCGCGTTGTATGCAGTAAGGGAACATACATCAGGGCACTGGCCAGGGATCTTGGTATCGCCCTTCAGTCAGGCGCTCATTTAACAAAATTAAGAAGAATACAAATAGGTGATTATCACATTGATAAAGCAACGTCAATAAATGAATTCGAAGAAAGTTTAAAAAATTCGGAACAAATTGGAATGTCTTACGTATAAGGTACACTCTGCGGCATAACTTATAACACTCTATATTCATGAAATTATCTCAGTACAAGTACAATTTATCTCAGGATCTCATTGCCCAATATCCAGCCGAAAACCGTGATGAATCACGATTAATGATATTACACAGAGACTCAGGAAAGATTGAGCACAAGGTTTTTAATGAAGTCATTGATTTTTTTGATGATCAGGATGTCATGGTATTTAATGATACCAAAGTGTTTCCTGCCCGTTTATATGGGAATAAAGAAAAAACCGGAGCTGAAATTGAAGTCTTTTTATTACGTGAATTAAACAAGGACCAGCGCTTATGGGATGTGATGGTAGATCCGGCAAGGAAGATCCGGATTGGCAACAAACTTTATTTTGGAGAAAACGACATCCTGGTTGCTGAAGTGATCGATAATACTACATCCAGAGGCAGGACCTTACGGTTTTTATTTGACGGACCTTATGACGAATTTAAGAAGACCTTATATAAGCTGGGAGAAACACCCCTCCCAAAATTCATAAACCGGCAGGCAGAACCTGAAGACATAGACCGGTACCAGACCATTTTTGCTAAACATGAAGGAGCTGTTGCTGCACCCACTGCCGGAATGCACTTCAGTCGCGAGTTGCTTAAGCGTCTTGAAATTAAAGGTGTGAATTTTGCATTTGTTACCCTTCATGTTGGCCTGGGAAATTTCAGAACAGTTGATGTTGAAGACCTGACAAAACATAAAATGGATTCTGAACAAATCCGTATTTCCGAACAGGCTGTGAACATGATCAATACAGGGAAAAACAAAAAGATGAATATATGTGCCGTCGGAACAACCGTGCTGAGAACATTAGAGAGCTCGGTGTCAACAGATGGATTTTTAAAACCATTTGATGGCTGGACTAACAAGTTTATTTTTCCACCTTTTGAATTCAGTGTGCCAACACGGATGGTTACGAATTTCCATCTGCCATTATCCACCTTGTTGATGATGGTGTCAGCTTTTGCCGGCTATGATTTTCTTTTCGAAGCTTACCGCTTGGCGATAAAGGAAAAATACCGGTTTGGAACCTATGGCGATGCAATGTTAATTCTGTAACCTTCTGATTAATACGGATTTTAATTAATCCTGCCACTTCCACTACAAAATCCTGAAAAATACAGGAAGTTTCTAACCGGGTAACCTGGAATTATTTCCAAAAGCCTAATACAAATACCTGTTCATCAAAACCTGACTGTTTTTGAAAACCTTCGGGGTTTAATTCCGTAATAAAGAGAACTATTGTGGCCGAAATTAATGGCCTTTGGTTGCCGACTGTTTATTGTGGTTGTTGAGGGCATGTTATGCGTTGGTCCTTGCAACTCAAAGGAGAAAAACAGTTATATTTAATTTTTTTGCAATAATATAGCTATGAACCCTGTTATTTGTGGGGAATGAATGCAACCAATCGGGCTGTATGAAGGTCAGAATTATACGAACTGAACAGCATAGATCCAGACCCCTGAAAAAATACAGATGAGGTACCGCTTCCTCCTGACGTTCCTGTTTTTGTCCGTCTTCCTTAACGGGGTGGAGGCGCAATGGCTGGCCGGATACAATAAACGGATAAAAATCACAATAGATCAAACCCGGGTTTCAGGAGGCCCTCATGTTAATTTCCCTGTTTTAATAAGTTTTACAAATCCGGACCTGAGGACAACCGGAAATAATGGATTTGTGGAAAATGCCAATGGCTGGGACATTAATTTTACCGGATCAAATGGAGTAACCACTCTTAATTTTGAGATCGAAAAGTACGATGGAACCACAGGTGAATATGTTGCCTGGGTGAATATCCCGTCTTTACCTTCAGTCTCGGATACAGATATCTATCTCTATTTTGGAAATCCCTCGATAGGAACGGATCCTTCCACCACTGCCACCTGGAATGCAAACTACCTGGGAGTATGGCATTTACATGATGATTTTCTTGATGCCACTTCAAATGTTAATAATGCAGCAAATAATGGTTCAACAGATATTATCGGGCTTTTTGCTGATGGACAGGCTTTTGACGGATCAGCTGACTATATTTCGGCCCCCGATATTGATGCTGTTGCAGGTTCGTTAAGTTTTTGGTTCAAACTGGATATTAATTTTGATAATACTTCACCTGCTTCACAGACATTAATAAATAAATTTGTCAGTAATAATGAGCATTTTACGTTTATTCTGGCAGGTCAGGATAATTCCTATAGTGAAGATGGCAGATTGTATTTTAAGAATGAAAGTGGAGGGTCATTCCCGCGGGAAGTTTCTACAACTAATAGTTGGGTGGGTGGAAACTGGTATTACGTAACCGGATCCTGGGGAACTCGCCACTCTCTCTACATTAACGGGATAGAAGAATCCGGAACAAACCGTGTAAATAGCCTGAATTTAAATACCTCTATCGAAATTGGCAGGGGGTATATTGAACAAGTGGGTGCAGTCCGTTATTTTGACGGGACATTAGATGAAATTCGAATTTCCAATGTAACCCGCTCTCCTGATTGGATCACCACAGAATTTAACAACCAAAATGCACCGTCAACATTTTATACCCTCCACAGCACCAATGATGCACCTTGTGATGCACTTGATCTTCCTGTTGGCACATCCTGTTCTTTTACCCTCTTCTCAAACAATAACGCGTCAGACTCCGGGGAACCAAATCCTGGATGTTTCTGGTCTTCAGGAGACAAGGATGTTTGGTTCCATGTAACTGCTCCTGTATCAGGAGTGCTGGTGATTGATGCAGGTACCGGGACGCTGATCGATGGCTCCATGGCCGCTTATAACGGGGCCTGTAATTCTTTGAATCTCATTGATTGTAATGATGATTTTCATGGGCCGGGAGACATGCCATATCTTTCCCTTTCCGGACTTACACCGGGTGAAGATATATTTATCAGGTTTTGGGGATGGGGTGGAGGAACGGGCACGTTTAACCTTTGTGTCTATGATCCGGTTCCTGCAATATATAATGTAACAGGATCAGGCTCTTATTGTGTCGGAAGTGCAGGACTTGGCATTCAACTTGACGGGTCAGAAACAGGGACCAACTATCAACTAAAGAAAAATGGCATAAATGAAGGAGCTGTAGTTGCCGGAACCGGAAGTCCGTTGTCGTGGCCAAATATGACGGAGGGAGTGTACACTGTGGAAGCAACCAGGGTTGCATCCGGTTATTCTATCCTGATGAATGGCCGGGCCATCGCGATTGAAGATCCTTTGCCTGTCGTCACTTTTGGCTATGGTTATGAGAAGACCATCACCATTGATGCAGGAAATGTTTCCGGTAGTCAGGATTTACTAAACTTTCCTTTGTTGGTCAGCTTCACGGATCCTGATCTGCGGACGACCGGAAACGGGGGCAGGGTTCAAAATGTAAATGGCTATGATATTGCCTTCACCGATGCTAATTATAATCCACTCGAATTTGAATGGATAGACTATAATCCGGCCACAGGTTTGTATATGGCATGGGTCAATATTCCTGTCTTGTCATACAACACAAACACAGATATCCATATGCTTTATGGCAAACCGGGTATCTCAACCAATCCGTCATCTGTAGATACCTGGAATTCCAACTATGTGCAAGTCATGCACCTTGATGGTGATTTTACTGATGCCACACAAACCGGGAACTTCGGGATTAACTCCGGAACAAACAGTTCAGCAGGAAAAATCAATCTGGCAAGGAGTTTTGACGGTGTAAATAATTTAATTACAGTACCAGATAATGCAGCTCTCGACGGAACTAATAATGAGGGAACTTTTTCGTTGTGGATAAATTGGATTAATGCATCTGATGGTAGTTACCAGAGAGTGATGACCTCCAGTAACAGGGTTGGGCCCCCGAATGATGGATATGAATGGGCGTCGCAGGGTGGCGGTAATCACTACTTTTATCCCCAAGTTGATGATGCATTTAATAATTATAATCTGGGTCCCAATCCATTTACAAATGGAACCTGGCAGCATTTGGCAGTTACATTAAATTACAGTACAAAATCTGTAGTGATATATGTGGATGGTGTGCCAATGGGATTTACTATAACCAATGTTCCGACACAATGGACAAGTCTGGCAAATATTGATGATTGGTTGTGGGGTGGGAGCCCATCTAATTTCGCCGGGCTCATGGATGAGATAAGGGTTCAGACTGTTGAAAGAAATCAGGATTGGATACTGACTGAATATCGGAACCAAAATAATCCTACAGGATTTTATGTGGTATCTCCTGAAAACAATTATAACCCGCTTCCTGATCTTTGCCTGGATGATGCTCCGTTTGTACTGAATCAGGCCAGGCCCGCCGGGGGAAGCTATTCCGGTACGGGGGTGAGTGGCGGCATATTCGACCCTCGAATCGCCGGACCAGGGAATCATACAATTACCTATAATTATACTGACGGTAATGGCTGCTCAACCTCCGGTTCTGAAACCCAAACTGTGCACAGTATCCCAACGCCCTCCATCACTGGAAACACAAATGTCTGCCCTTTTACTTCAGGAGAAATATATTCTACACCGGTGGTCCCAAGCCACTCATATAATTGGGTGATTACCGGTGCAGGTGCTACAATAACAGGTGGACAAGGCACCAATGCAATAACGGTTGATTGGGGTTCTGCATCCGGCACCTTAACACTTACTGAAACCAATGATATCACTGGTTGTGATTCTACAACTGCAGCATTTAATGTAACTATTAGCGATGCAACGCCTCCGGTAATTACATGCCCTGGTAATTTAACGGCAGTCTGCGATATATCAGAACAACCTGTTTATGCTGATTATGCTGCCTTTATTGCTGCTGGCGGATCGGCTTCAGATAATTGCGGTATCAATGCTGCCAGTTTTATTCATATTGGAGATATTGACGATGGTTTAACATGCCCTAAAACCATAACAAGAACCTATCAAATATCGGATTACACAGGGAATAGTTCTACCTGTGACCAACTTATTGTCATTGATGACAATATACCCCCAACGGCCTCGAACCCGGCACCGGTCAATGTTCAGTGCATAGCTGATGTGCCGGTCCCAGACATTACGGTGGTTACCGATGAGGCAGACAATTGCACAGCCTCACCAACGGTGGCCTTTGTCAGTGATGTCAATAACGGCGGATCAGGTTGCCCGGGTAATCCCTATATCGTAACCCGTACCTACAGTGTCACGGATGACTGCGGTAACAGCATCACGGTCACCCAGACGATCACAGCCCTGGATGATACCAACCCGACGGCCTCGAACCCGGCACCGGTCAATGTTCAGTGCATAGCTGATGTACCGGTCCCAGACATTACGGTGGTTACCGATGAGGCAGACAATTGCACAGCCTCAC
>CAYOFK010000064.1:13931-15394 GCA_964403185.1 uncultured Rikenellaceae bacterium
CCGGTCCCAGACATTACGGTGGTTACCGATGAGGCAGACAATTGCACAGCCTCACCAACGGTGGCCTTTGTCAGTGATGTCAACAATGGAGGAGCTGGCACTCCGGGCGATCCCTATATCGTAACCCGTACCTACAGTGTTACGGATGACTGTGGCAACATCATTATTGTAACCCAGACCATTACTGCTATTGACAATACTTTTCCGGCAGTTGTTACTTGTCCCACAAACATAATAGTATCAAATGATCCCGGGATTTGTGGTACAGTCGTTACCTTTACCTTACCCACATTTTCGGACAACTGCGACGGCGGGGGATTATCCGGTACAATCACCAGTGGATTGCCAAGCGGATCGACTTTCCCCATTGGTGTTACAACAGTAACCTATGAATACACAGATGCTGCTGGTAATGGTCCGGCCGTTTGTACATTCACAGTAACCGTTACCGAAGATGAAAATCCTGTGGCAGTTTGTCAGAACATTACCATTCAACTGGATCCTGTAACCGGATTAGCATCTATTGTGCCAGCTGATATTGATGGGGGTAGTTCAGATAATTGTGGTATAGCTTCCATGACTGTTGACCAGAATACTTTCGATTGTACACACCTTGGTGCCAATAATATTATTTTAACTGTATTTGATGCTGCGGGTAATTTTTCTACATGTGTTGCCATTGTGACTGTTGAATATCAAATTATTCCAAATCCCGTAGCTACACCCTTAACGGATACCCTTTGTAATGATGAAACCACAGCAATACAGCTTAACTCTAACATTGCGGCTACAACGTTTAGCTGGACGGTCACTGCCCCACCGACCATTACCGGGGCTTCTGATGGTAATACAAATTCGATTCCTTTTAGCATCAATCATAGTTTAACAAATACTGGTCAAAATGCAGAAAGAATTACGTATACCATTATTCCAAGGATCTATAATAGATGCGACCTGCCATCTATTAATGTTGAATATTGGGTAAATCCAACCCCTAATATTAATATTCAGGCAGACGATACCCTATGTTATGATGGATCTACTACATTTACAATCAGCAATCCGGGTGCAGTAAGGGGCGAATGGCGATACGACCTGGAAATCGTCTTACCAGGCGAGGTTTCCAATACCTTAGCAGGTGGAGTTGACTATACGGGCCTTAGCTTAACAGATAATCTATTAAATAGTTCTGATGAAGTGCGAATGGTCAGCTATAAATTCACACCAAAGATCGATCCCCAGGATGCCGGTGCAGTGTGTTTTAATGGTTTAGACACAACCATTTTTGTTTATGTTAATCCGCAACCAAAAATCCAGGTTACCACACCTCTTGACACACTTTGCTATTCCGCCACAGTAAACTTAACTGTTTCCACTCCAAACATTATCCGGGGACTATGGCAATATGATCTTTCCGTATTTGTTCCACCGGGTGTAACAAATACATTATCTTCTCAATCGGA
>CAYOFK010000065.1:0-8567 GCA_964403185.1 uncultured Rikenellaceae bacterium
TCAAATGAAAGTTATACGCCATTTGTCATTGAAACCTCTATTGGCCTGGACCGGACGTTTCTTTTGCTTTTGTCACATGCCTATACCGAGGAACAAGTTCCTTCTGCTGATGGCAAACCCGAAGAACGCGTGGTGTTAAACATTCCCGCCTTTTTGGCGCCGGTAAAACTGGCGGTACTCCCCCTTGTAAGAAAAGACGGACTGCCAGAAAAAGCCAGGAAAATCATGAACGAAATAAAATTTGATTTCAACTGCCGGTATGAAGAAAAAGATTCCATCGGCAGAAGATACCGCAGGCAGGATGCCATTGGTACGCCATACTGCATTACGATCGATCATAAAACACTGGAAGACAACACGGTAACAATCAGGGACCGGGATAGTATGAAACAGGACAGAATACCTGTAGATCAAATACATCCCATAGTTTCAGATAAAGTGAGCTTTCGTAACATATTGAAAAGCATCTCCTGATCAGGAGAATCATGGAAAGGAAAAAGGTATTAATCATCACTTATTACTGGCCTCCAAGTAGTGGCGCCGGGGTGCAGCGGTGGCTGAAAATGACCAAATATCTTCCCGAATCCGGATGGGATCCGGTTATCTACACCCCTGAAAATCCTGAAGCTCCGGTTCTGGATGACAGTCTGGCCAGAGACGTCCCAAAAGAAACCCTGGTCCTGAAAAGGAAAATCCGGGAACCTTATAAGCTGTATAAAATATTTATCGGATTGAGAAAGGACTCCGGCATCAATGCCGGATTTTTGTCTGAAAAACAAAAACCAAGAATCCGTGAAAAACTGTCGGTCTGGTTCCGCGGCAACTTCTTCATTCCTGATGCCCGGAAATTCTGGATAAACCCCTCTGTCAGGTTCCTGTTACGTCATTTGAAAAACCATCCGGTTCATGCGATTGTCTCCACAGGACCTCCGCACAGCATGCATATTATTGCTCTGAAACTCCGGGAAAAATTACACATCCCCTGGTTGGCTGATTTCAGGGATCCCTGGACGAATATCGATTTTTATACCGCCCTGAAACTTTCAAAACGGGCAGACAGAAAGCATCACAGATTGGAACAAAAGGTCCTTAATAAAGCAGATAAAATAGTAACCATTGGATGGACGCTCGCAGAGGAATTGACCAAACTCGGAGCCGAACATGTGGATGTTATTACAAATGGCTTTGATCCTGACGACTTTGCACGGGTCCAAAAAAATAAGGATCCGGCGTTTGTTCTTACCCATATCGGAGCTTTAAACAAGGATCGCAACCCGGTGACGCTTTGGAAGGTTCTTTCAGACCTTTCAAAATCAAATGAAGAGTTTCGGGCACATGTACTCCTGAGGCTTATTGGGAAAAATGACTATTCGGTTCTAAACAGCATAAAAGAATTCAATCTGACTGACATGGTTGAGTGCATCGACCATCTTGACCACCGGGATGTCATACGATACCTGTACAGATCCTCAGTCCAATTACTCGCTGTGAATAAAACACCTAATATGAATGTGATCATTCCGGGAAAGTTATTTGAATACCTGGCCTCCTCTCGTCCAATTATTTCAATTGGTCCCACTGATGGTGATGCAGCAAAGGTCATTTCAAAGTATGGTGCCGGCGGCACAACAGCATTTAATGATGAAACGGGACTGAGAGCTCTCTTGTTAAAATACTATGAACAATACCGGTCGGGAAAAGACGAAACACCTTCACTGCCAATTCAACAATTTTCGAGAAAAACATTAGCAGATGAAATGGCAGGCCTGCTAGACAAACTGCATGAATCCTTCCGGGATGGCCTCAATAGTCCATACAATAAATAACCGGACAAACATCCGGCAGGCAGGGAAAACACAAAGTACACAGATGTCTGATTACCGGCCCGTGATCCCGGTGGTGAAGTTTACTTTTCCGACAGTTCAGATCTCCCCTTAAATTCCGGCTGTTCAAATAATCTCCTTCAGAAGGGCCACAAGTTCCTGTTCTCTGCGGGATAATGGAAACTCCCTGACGATCCTGTTACGTGCCTTTTGACCAAGGTCATCACCGGCCCCGAGGGCATTTTTCACAGCAGTAACCATGGCTTTCACATCCTTTTTGTCAACAACATACCCGGTGTCTCCGATGATCTCCGGTATGAAATTTACCCGGGAACCCACTGGAATACATTCGCATAACATGGCTTCTGACAATACATTTGGCATGCCTTCAAAAATAGAGAACAGACAAAATACTTTCGCCCGTTTATACCATTTCAGGAGATCCTGTGGAGACAAGGCAGAGATGATTGTTAGATTTTTTGGTTGTTCAAGCTCCCAGGATATAACTTTTTCCGGATCCATGCCAACAATTAAAAACTGATGTTCAGGAAGCGCTTGCGCAACTGCAATAAAATCATCAATACCCTTCTTTCTGAACATGGTATAATTTTCAATCAGGCCTACGGTCAGGATCAGACTTTCCTTATGATCGGCAGGGTCAAACCTCCAAAAATCAGTTTTATAGCCATTATGGATCACCTTTATCCGGCTGTCCGTATCCGGCACAAATACCTTTACACCGCTTCTCACCGGGTTGCCAGGTAAATAAGAATCTTCATTCTCAACAAGAGTGTGATTATTGGGAACTATTACGCTGCAGTTTTTGTAGGTGTACCGGACACACGAACCACGAAAGCCCTTTATAAATGCTCCATACTTGTAAGCAGGGATCTTAACCACCTCGTAGCCACCCACAACAACAATTAATTTCTTATTCAACACCTTCGATATGAATGCCATCAAGGCCGTATGGTAATCTGCAAACCGTATAAAAAAGATGCTGGCCTTTCTGGTTCTGAAAACGAGGAAAAAAAATAATTTAAGTAAACTCCACACATATACCCATTTCGACCGGACTGGAATATGGAATGTTACAGTTGGAAAATTCCGTTCCAGGATCTCCTGATCAATTTTAACGAAAGTGGAATCTGACGTTTTGAAATAAATTACTGTACCTGGTTTCACAACAGTTTTTGATCTTTAATATAGGTGCTTATACTTGCAACATAGACTTTTTCAAGATCGGGTTTCTCCCTGATTGTAATCCAGCCGTCTTTTGTCTGGTTAAATGAAAAATCAGAGTTTTCAATGGTCTTTGTCCCAAAATGAATGGCCTGAAATTCAAGAACATAAAAACGTTTCCCATCATAAACAATATCCAGGGAAACATTAGGTACATTCATTTTGCTGAAAACCTCCCATGCAAAATCCAACATTCCTGCAGGAAGATCTTCAGTGTATCTAAACTTACCACTGCCGCTGGCCCTGAAATCATGTGTCCTGTTCTCCCGGAGAAGTACGTAAATTTTGCTTCCATATACCAATACTTTCCAGTCGTGATCAAGCCCCGGAACGAATCTTTGAACAACAAACTTGTTGCGGTAGAGTGAATCTTTTTTAAAACCCTGATGCTTTATACGGTTCTTTATATCCCAAAGCTCTGCGAAATAGTGCGGTGATCTTGAGTATTTCCTTGCAATCTTTTTTACTTGTATTTCATTCTTCCCCAGACTGACTCCCTTACTCATGGCGCCCCTGGCTGTCTTTAAAACCATCTGACCTTCAAGGCTTTCCATTCTTGCTCTCATGTCTTCATAGGTTCCAAAATACAAGGCAGGCAAATCTGAGATGGGATTGTCATCAAAAGAATCTCTGAGGATCTCCATAAAAACCTTATTATTATTGGCTCTTAAATATTTAAATTCAGGGATCACAACTGCACCATTTAACTCCAACCCCCATACAATATCTTCAATGAAATCCTTGTAATGAAATCCTTTATCCTCAGAGGATGTATAAAGTATAAGGGAGCCGGCATAATCTGTATTTTTAAAATCAATATCAGAGAAGTTTTTATAGGTGACATGAAACCCCTCCTCTCTGAAAAAAGATGTCATTTTTTCTTTATCCATCCCGCTCTGAAAGGGGATGGCCTTATGTTTAAATCCAAAACAGGATTTATAATCCGTTAATACCACCAGGTCTCTCATAGCCTTGAATTAAAAAGTTGTTTGATTTTATTCCTATCCAGTTCCACCACCCTTCTCCAGAATGACCGTGATGTATCTTTTCGTATTAGTTGATCTTTCGCCGGCTCTATATGGTTGAAATACACTTTATACAACCAGTATAGAATTCCAATCCGGCTGATAAAACCAAGCATCTTTTGTTTTCTGAAAAATTTTTGTTTCTCCCCGGGTAAAACCCGGATGAAAAGTTGTGTGTTTCTAATAGGACAGGCATCAATAGTATAGTGTTTCTTGTCTAACCGAACCTGTATAATAGCAGAATTTAAAAATCTTTTTTTATTGATCTCTTTCACCCGGCCATCTGAATGGATGTCTGCAAAGCAGAAGTTCCCAAGGCTATAGATGATATATTTCCCCTGGTATTTCTCAATGGTTTGAAAGGTGTGCGAGTGATGCCCAATGATCAGATCCGCCCCCTGGTCAATAAATGAATGTGCAAGGTTTCTCTGATCGCTGTGTGGTATTAAGGCATTTTCGAATTTCCCGCCCCAATGAAGCATGAGTACCACAAAATATTCTTTACTGTATTCCGTCAGATAGCGGGAGATCTTCTGTTGATCCAGATAATTAAGATAGAATCGTTCATTTTGGGGTATGGCCGGTTTGGTATCGTATGAAACATAACTCATAAAAACCATATTGATCCCCTTGATTTCTTTTATCAAGGGTGCACCTGCTGATTCCTCTGAGAATCCAGCGCCCAGATATTGAATATTTTCCTTTTCCAGAAAATTCAAAGTTTTGGAGAAACCGTCATTCAGATTATCAAAGGCATGGTTGTTCGCAAGTGATACCATACCAATATTCAAATCCTTTAAATATGCCAACGTTTCCGGATTGGTTTTTAATCTTGGTTTCTTTAAAATATTCACCCCTTCATTGCCTTCTGCAAAACACTCAAGGTTCCCCACAACCAGGTCAGATTCTGACAAAAAGTCGCCGGCTTCTGAAAATGGTTTCTCCCCGGAATCAAACAACCGGTTGTAATCATCATTTAAGCTAATATCTCCAATAAAGGATACTAAGACCATGTTTCGGAATACGTTTTATATACTATTAAGAAAATCAGATAACTTCTTTGATTGCACTTTATAATTAAAAACCGTTGAGGCTAATTTTTTACCCTTATCTCCAATTTTCCTGGCATTTGACAGATCTGAAATGGCCTCTGCAAGTTTATCAGCAAATTTATCAGGGTTGCCGGGTTCTGCCAAAAATGCGTTCACACCATCGGTCAGAAATTCCGGAATTTCTCCAACGCCGGTAACCACTACCGGATTCCCGGTTGCAAGATATTCTCCAATTTTGGAGGGGAACCCTCCTTCAGCCTGTCTTGTAGCAGGCCTGGCCAAAGTCAGAATTTCTGCCTGAACCAGATAATCAGGTATTTCATCCCGTTCAAGTCGTCCTGTAAAGATTACCTTATTCTTTAAATTTAACCGGTCCACAATCCCCAATAAGCTGTCAAATCCCTCAAATTGTATATCGCCAATGAGCACTATTTTGTACTCTGAATATGTACCGGCAATCTTCCCGAACGCTTCTATCAAATCAGAAACTCCGTCTTTTGTTCCATACATGGATCCAACGTAAGCAATATATGGATGTTTTACCGGATGTGTACGGGCAGGTTTCAAAAATCGTTCCGGTTCAACAAGTGTATGGAGGATAAACACCCTTGTATTTTTCCTCAACCATTTCTGGTAGTAATTAGCGAGTGTAGCACTGATAACGATGAATCCATCGAACAACTTACAGGTAATGAACAAGTAGATTAAGGTATTTAGTTTCCCAAATAAGGAATTGCGCTTCCTGATAAAAGGGTATTCACTCCGCTCCTGGACAAATTTAATATGAAACATCCTTGAGTACAGGAAATAAATAAAAGTGAAACACGCATTACTCAGACCCATAAAAACAACATCAAGGCCTGTTGTCTTTCGAACGTGGTTCAATAATGAAATGGATCTGGTAAATCCTTTAAGAAAAAGGTACAGTCTTCTAACGGGATTTTCAGGGCGAATGGTGGTGCCTGGGGTGTATTCAAACTCTATACTGTTAAAAACCCCCTTGAAATCAATGTTTTTAGCAGGCACATTCCATATTTCAGTTGGTTTAATACAACAGATCTTGACATAATTATTGGCCTCAACAAGGCCTTTTGAATAGGAGATCAGGCGATTAGTTGAGGCCATTCCATATGGAAATGGGCGCTCTGAAATGACCAGAATATTCATTTCGTCATTATTCCATCCCAGATATGACTGAGCTTTGAGGTTCCTAAAATAAGTTTAAGAACTCTCCAGGATGTATTTTTTACACAATAGTCACCAGGGATCTGATCATAAGTGGTGCTCTGATGTTCCGATATAGTGGTACGAATGGATTCCAATACGCCCGTTTTATCGAAACCTGTCAATATGATGGTGCCGGCATCAAGTGCTTCAGGTCTCTCCATGGAATTCCGCAAGGTAACGGCAGGAAAAGACAATATGGCTGATTCTTCACTGATGGTTCCGCTATCAGACAGTGTACAAATGGCATTCTTTTGAAGATTCACATAATCTGTAAATCCAAATGGTTTTAAGAATTTTATGCGTTTATCCATTCTTTTCCCATCCAGTTCTTCAATTCTTTTACGTGTCCTGGGGTGGGTGGACACGATGACCTCCTTGTCATATCCATCAGCAATGGCACTAAGGATTTCAAGTATGCGCTGCAGGTTTTCTTTATGATCAACATTTTCCTCCCGGTGGCTGCTCACTAAAAAATATTCGCCGGGCAGAAGATTCAAGTCGCTCAATACCTTGGAATTATTTATCTTCCTTTCATAATGGGTCAGGACTTCAAACATGGGGGAGCCTGTAAGGTAAATCCTTTTCGCGGAAATTCCTTCTGCAATCAAATTACGCCGGGCATGCTCCGTGTAAACCAAATTAAAATCCGCTACATGGTCGATGATCTTCCGGTTGATCTCTTCAGGTACATTTTGGTCAAAACATCGGTTCCCCGCTTCCATATGATAAATTGGAATTTTCAACCGTTTTCCAATAATGGCAGCCACACTGCTGTTGGTGTCACCCAGAATAAGAATGGCATCAGGTTTTTCCTTCAACAGGATCTTTTCACTCTTCATCAATGTTTCACCAAGAACCATTCCCAGGGAGCTTGTATCAACTTCCAGGTAATGATCCGGTTTTCGCAGATCCAGGTCCTGATAAAAGATCTCATTCAGTTCATAATCATAATTCTGCCCGGTATGAACCAATACATGATCCGTATATTTATCGAGCAGGGGGATGACCCTTGATAACCTGATAATTTCAGGACGGGTTCCCAAAATAGTGACCACTTTCACTTTGGTTTGTTTTTTCATCATACTGGTTCAAAATATGTGTCGGGATGATCGGGATTATAAAGTTCATTTGTCCAGAATAAAGTTAATAATTCCGAACTTCCGGTATTGGTAATATTGTGCGTATAACAAACTGGAATATCAACATAAGAGGGTATTTGCCCACTACAGGGTATTGTGGTTATCTCAGTGGATCCAAGTTTCCGGAATTTTATTTCTGCTTCCCCGGAAATAACTGAAAAGCGTTCAATTTTATTTTTGTGCCAATGGTTGCCGCGTGTAACTCCAGGGTGGGTGGTGGAAAAGAACACTTGTCCACCGGTCAGTTCTTTCACTATCTCTACAAGGGAGCCTCTGTCATCTTTATTCGGTTTCAAAAACACAGGTTTATCATTTACTTCCACAAAAGACCTTAGTGTATTAAAAAGGCAAACCTCCAATGGATGTTTCAGATTCGGAATAATGGAATTCTCAATATAGGATTTTTTGAAAAACATAAGCCTTTTGAGAAGAAAACTCACTTTCATAGATTGGGCCTGTGTAATCCATTCAGCCGGATTTGATTGTTTTCTCAGGATTAAATCTATAATCTTATCTGCAAGATCATACACATAGATTAATTCGAGATCGGCATCAATATTAACAGTGGGATGTTGGTTCTGTATCAACTGGTGACAGAAAGTTGCCACTACCGAATTATAGAAGGGTTTACCAAAGGGGCCAAACACATTTGGAATGATCAGGCCTGAAAACGGAACCTTATTTTTTTGAGCCCAGTTTATCCACAATTCACGCGCTTTCTTTTTCGCCCTGCCATAGGGATTATCTTTTAATTCCTGGGCAGATGAGGCAAATAGAATATGTGGTTTGCTTCTGGTCTTTTCAAGAGCGGCCATTAACTCAGTGGATAATTGGATGTTTTTTTTAAAGATATAATCCGGACTATCATCCCTGTTTACACCTGCAAGGTGTACTATACAATCACACTTTTTTACAAAATCTTGCAGATTGTCTCCCAATTCATAGAAAGAGTCCTGAAATGGGATCAGATCGAATTTCTCAGGATCAGCCCTGATCACATTTGATAAATGGTAACCAATAAAACCACTTTGGCCTGTTATTCCAACCTTCATTTTCATA
>CAYOFK010000065.1:8667-15022 GCA_964403185.1 uncultured Rikenellaceae bacterium
CCATCATAAAACCTCCTGTAAAAGTAATTTGGAACTGCTACAAACAGATGGGCATCTTTAGCTGCCAATTGGTTGATGCCTTTTAAAAAATCATCTAAATTATCCAGATGTTCCAGAACCTGAAACAAGCAAATGATGTCAAATGCATTATGATATTTATCCAAAGGTAAATTTCTGAAATCATCTGAAATGCATTTAATCCCCTGACTTTGAATGTATTCAGCTCCATCTTGCGAATACTCTGTGCAGAGTATGTTGTCTTTACGAATTAAATCAGAAGCTACTTTTATCACAAACGATCCGTTACCGGCCCCCAGATCAAGTAATCTGGCTTCTTTTCCAGGTGTTCTGTCAATAATATTACTTATCATTTCGTAAGCTACCTGATACTCCCATTTCCATTCAGGATACGCAACCATATTTGAATATAAAAGGGCATAAAACTCTTGAGTGCCGGCTTTAAATGGACTGGCGAAATTAAAGTCACAACAGATGCAACGTATAAAAACCGATCCTTCCGGGCCCCAGATTTTAAGCATTTCCGCTTCCATTTCCTGTTTTGCAGATTCCGGTAAAACATCAGTGCCATGCATGAGAGCGTAAGCAATACTAATTGTATAGAGATGTTCGTATTGATCAGAACCACAAATGGGACATATGACTTTATGGGAAAAGGCCATTCAAATTATTTAGAATGATTACCGTGACTTTTTATATAGGTTAAATAGAAAAAGATCATCGAAGTCAAATAGGCTGATCCGGCCACAAATTTTGTTATGGCTGCACCCTGGACCCCAATAAAATAAACCAAAATAAAATAACCCGAAAGGTTTACAATACCAATTATTATATTGCTGTTTCGAAGCAACTTCCCCTGGCCTTTGGCTGAAAGAAATCTGTTAATGAAATCGCCCATTCCATGCAAGGTTGAACCTATTGCGATAGAATAGGATAATGGGATAACCGGTGCAAATTCTTCAGAATAAAGGAAAATAACTATTGGTTTGATGAAAAGCAGGAACATAGCCAGAGATAGCAGAGATAATATTATAGATGCCATGATCACTTTCCCGGGGATCTTTGGCATATTTGAAAAATCTTTAAAGAAGGTAATTCCAATGGTATTAGGGATCATGGCCAAAGGCATACTGGCAGTTATGGCCAGTAAAAAAAAGCCTACATTTTTATTGTCAATGAAATATGATATGGTAAAACCTCCGATCTGAGCGCTGGCCAACCCAAAAAGAGCACCTATAAATACGGGGAACCCAAAAATTTTATTTTCTTCTTTAATGACTTTTATATAAGTTTTTACCAGGCTCATCTTTGGCTGAAGTCTGAACAAAACAAAGAACAGCAATAGGATTATACTGACCAGGTGTATAAACAGCGCCGAAACCAATGACAGGGGAATAAAGTAATTAAATAAAACAGCCGTGATCAGGTATAAAAGCTTGGGGCCCAATCTGAATGCTGAAAGAAGATAGATCCTGTTATCCCCCTGAAGTAATTGTTCACAACATAGCTGGAATGGATAAATAAGTAACAGTGGTAAAAATATCCGGATCACATGTCCCAGTTCGTTGTTGAATATCCCATTTTGGAAAAAGGAATAAAACAGCAGGACCATGATCATTATTATGGAAATAACAGATGCTATCACAACTGCAGCCCCCATTATATCCTGCCGGTGTTCCTTATGTTTTCGTTGAGCAACCAGGCGTCCACTTGAATAAAAAAACCCAAAAGTAAGTATGGTAATCGTAAACGTAAACAGGTTTAGAAGGAATTTAAAATCTCCATACTGTTCGGGTCCAAGGTATCTGGCATTAATAATGCTGGCACCAATTCCAATAACCAAACCCAGTACCATAGAGGTATACAGGGAAACAACCTGCCGGGTTTTTCTTAATCGGGTAATGCCTGTAAGCCAACTCAGGTTGGTCAACATCTAAAGGGTCTTAAATAGGATAATGATCTCAAGAGATCAGTCAAAAGAAACTGTTGCCAGGTAGTAAAAGTAATAACAAAAGCTCATTAAAGTATTATTAATACCTGTCGAGCCACCTGTATCTCCGGGCACTGTCTCCAAATTTTATTGAGATGGAGAATTCATGGGACCCAAATGTCCGTCTCATTATACTGGAAAATTCCATTCCAAAAGCATAACCAAAATAGTATTTATCCACAGACAGACCAAATAAAGCAATAAGTGAGCCATTGGTTCTGACAGATAATCCTGCCCAGTAGTTATCCATATAATAGGCCCTGAAATTTACATCCAATTGAGGCATAAGCTGGGAAGATATCTTTAATAAGCCTGAGGGTTCAAGCTCAAGTCTGGGATTTATCCTGAACCGGTAACCACCTGTTAAGTAATAATGCCTGAATAACCGGAAGTTTTCCAAACTACGGTTTCCGAGTTTTAAATATGACTGAAGGATGTTCTTTACTGAAAATCCCACATGATGGTTCATTCCAAGATAATAGATGCCAAAATCTGCATCCGGAACAAATACCGGCTGGTTTATTCCTGCAGATACAAGTGGTTCGTTTTCGTTATAAAAATTCAATCGCCTGATATGAAACTGATAGGCTGTGCCACCAACACCGAAGGATAACTGTGAATTCCGTAACCAGATATGATACGCATAACTTAAATGGACTCCGGTCCGGGATACCGATCCGTTCATATCGTTGAATATAAACCCTCCAACTCCTACGCGGCCCTTTCTGCTTGGCTTAAATATCTTTCTCTTTACCGAGGTTTTCTTAATAATATAGCTGCGTTTTAAAAGACGGGATTCTATACTGAAGATCTGGTTATTCGGAGCATTGGGAATGCCGATCCATTGAGAACGTGCAGTGAGACTTAGAGTTGTAAATCCATCACTTCCGGCCACTGCCGGATTAAGTAGATAACCGTTCAACATGTATTGATCATACAATGGCAATTGCTGTGCTTCTGCCTGAAACAAAGCACCCCCAATAAACATAAATATGATTAATAAGCGTTTCACTATTTCTAAATTCCAATTACATATATACCTTCTTTGTTGTACGCATTATCTTACAATTGTAACATTTCCCAAAACCGGTTTTGCCCCATTTTTCAGATCAATTACATAATGGTATGAGTCCACAGGAAGATCACGTCCCCTGTGCCTGCCATCCCACTCAACCGGATACCCTTCTTCAGATCTGAACACCATCTCACCCCACCGGTTATAGATCTCTATGATGGTTTCAGGATATAACT
The DNA here is from genome assembly GCA_964403185.1 of uncultured Rikenellaceae bacterium. Lineage (GTDB taxonomy): Bacteria > Bacteroidota > Bacteroidia > Bacteroidales > VadinHA17 > CAYOFK01. The sequence continues at coordinate 11,927 of CAYOFK010000065.1, forward strand.
CTATAAGTCCGATGCGCCAGGTATCATTAAATCCGTCCCCATTTGGTGAGAATCCATTTGGGATCACCAGGCACTGGGAATGCACGCTGTTCACCTGGATTGAATCATATTCGATACATTGATTGCCATCAGTGATCATTACAAAGTACTCACCGGCCGGAATTTCTGACAGTTGAGGAGAAGATTCCCCGGTGGACCACTCATACACATAGGATCCTACTCCACCGGTTACATCTAAGGTGATCTCTCCATCGGGCTTTTCCGGACAGAAAGCATCCTTTACAAACGAATTGGATGAAATGGGTTCCGGAGCACTGATATTAATCTCTGTCAAGGCTGTACACCCATTAAGGTCAGTGACTGTAACACTGTAATCTCCTGCTTTCAGATTGGTCCTCTCAGTTCCGGCAGGCCCGTCATCCCATATCGCTGCAAAGTCACCCACGCCACCGGAAATACTCAATGAAATGGTTCCGGTGCTGTCACCGAAACAGTTCAGCTCAAAACCGCCTAGTGGAGCCTGAGAGGTTGTAACATCAATAGAAATTACATCCGGTTCACTGATCTGAATGCTTGTATCCCCGAAACAGGAATTTGCATCATCCACGTGAAGGGTGTACCTGCCGGCTATAAGCTGACTGATGTTCTGATCTCCTGAACCGAATCCAACATCACTGGTCCAGGTAAAAGTATAGCCGGGAGTGCCACTCAAAATATCTATATTTATCCAGCCGTCTGAAGCGCCATTGCAGGTAATATTGGCGCCGTTGTAATCTGAAATGCCGGCATCAATTATCAACGGTGGTGGATTTACCAGTTCAATGGAATCAACAATGGTGCAATTATTCGCATCGGTAACAGTAACTACATAAGTGCCCTGAACCAGGTTATTGATGGTTGATGATGTTCCTCCATTTGACCAGGCGTAAGTATAACTGCCCGTGCCGGTTCCCCCACTTACAGTTACAGCGGCAGTACCGTCATTATAGTATGGGATAGAAACACAGGTAATCTGTGTTGCCGTCATTTGAGTTAAAAGCGCTTCCGGCTCAGTAAGTATATAGGTTCCTTTAATTGTGCAACCATTGGTATCTGTTACCACAACTAAATAATCGCCGGCTGTCAGACCAGCCTGATCCTTCAGTCCCTGTACAATACCGGAACCACCATTTTCTGCAGTCCATGTATATCTGTAATTGCCGGTAGACCCACCTGAAACCGTCAATTGAATGAACCCTTCATTACCCCCGCTACAATTAATATTAGTGATACCATCAATGGATACCGATAAAGTTTCACTAAGGGATAAAGCGGCTGGTTCAATCAGAGTAAAAGAGTATAACTTATGACAGCCGCTGTCGTCCCAGACATCAACATCGTAACTGCCTGCAGTTAAACCGGACTGGTTTCGGTCTGCAGGCACCAATCCTGAACCATCTGCAGTGGTCCAGCTGAAATAATAACTGCCGCTTCCACCCTGAAGAATAAGCTCTATAGAACCTTCGGATCCTCCGGTGCAATTTATATTGTAGTACCCATCCCCTGAGACAGAGAATATTGTATCAACCAGATCAATGCCAGCCGGTTCAAGCAAAATAGTACTGTCCGGATGGAAGCATCCGTTAACATCTGTAACCACTACGGTGTATGTGCCGGCACTAAGACCCGTTTGATTCTGGTCTGCAGGCGTCAGGCCGGAACCATCTGAAGTTGACCACATGAAAGTGTACCCGCCATTTCCTCCGGCAACATTCGTTAAGTTTATGCTTCCGTCCGAATAGCCATTGCATGAGATGTGGTATGGTGCAGTAATGATTGCCGGATTCATATCAAAACTCACCGGTGGCGGTTCAGTCAATATCAGGATCTGCTCTCTTGGGCACCCCTGGGAGTCTTCGATAATGACTGTATAGGAATCGGCAGAGAGCCCGGAAACAACTCTGAAATCAAGGTTCACCATGGGTCCCATTGGATGAGTAAAGGATGATGATGTGGTGTCTCCCGCTGAATCCAGAATCCACCAGTTAAATGGGGGGTACAAACCACCACTGATAAAGAAGATGATCTCTCCGTCAGATCCGCCATTGCAAGTGATATTATAAAGTCCTAAAGGGGCCTTTGTATCTGAGAATGCTGCTAAAGGAATGTCAGCCGGTGAATTTATAAATTCATTGTCAATGCCGGTACAACCCAGACTATCGGTCACTGTAGCAATATAGTTCCCCGTAATCAAACCGCTGATAATCCGGTCCGTGCTGGTATAGAAGTTCGGACCCTCCCATGCGATATCAAAGTTATCAGAGTTGGTCCATATTGCCGTAACCAATTCCAATTCACCATCTGTAAACCCATAACAGGATACATTATTCAAAATGGCAATGCTGTCAATTGGGTTTGGATGAACGATTACCACAACCTGAATTGCAGGACCGTCTGCACAACCAGTACCCAGGGTTCTTGGGATAATGGTATAGGTGACTGTTTGCAGGTCGGTAGTATGGTTGGTTAGCTGATCTGTTATCGTATTGCCATCTACCCATCCCGATGCATTCGGTGTGAATCCTGTAATATCCCCCGGGTTTCCGGATGGCATTGCTGTAAAATCAAATGTAATGATGCCATCCGTCACAATTGTAGGTGTCGTTAAAGTAATATTTGTTGTGCTTCCATTACAGAATCGTTCCCGATCAGGTGTTGTAATCACCCTCGGTGTTGGATTCACCCAAATTACCAGAACCGTATCCATTCCATCCTCACAATAAGCAACGCCAGTGACCGGATTTAATACTTTTGGCGTGAATGTATAGGTTACAGTCTGAACAATGTCTGTATTGTTTATGATCAGATCTGTGAAGTTTACCGTTGTCAGATCCGTACCCGTCGGAGTGTAACCTGTAACACCAGGATCACTCGCCACCGTAATCAGGTCATATACCCAGGTGCCTGTCGTGGTGTTCGGGGTACTTATTGTAATGGTGGTTCCAATGCCATCATTATTACAAATGGTATCTGAAGAGGCTACTACATTGATCTTTGGCTGCGGATTGATCCATATGGTTATGGTCGTGTCAACTCCGCTTTCACAGTAGGCCAGGC
>CAYOFK010000066.1:0-14998 GCA_964403185.1 uncultured Rikenellaceae bacterium
TTTTGTTATTTCCGATGCTTATATTCATGTCATATACCAGGAATCAAACCATCCGGGAGTGTTGCTGGCCGGAACAAATACCGGTGTTCAGAAAGTGCGTGTCACGGGTGCTGAAATACTGGTTGATGCACGTTATCTGTCTTTGAACTGGCCCGTTTACTCCATATATCTTCAGGGAAACACTTTATGGCTGGGATCAGACAGCCGTGCGATAAGGGTACAAACTCAGAATCTGGAAAAACTGCGCCTGGAGAATATTTACGAATTATTTACACCCTATTCTGAAAAGGTATATGTAGATGCCCTGGATGAGAAGCCATCGTTTTTTATTCCTTCCGGGATCTATCAATACCATTCCGTTAGCGACCGGCTTTATAAAATTGACAGTATGGCGTCACAGGGATTTTTCAGATATATATTTTCGCGTGATGGCAATATCTGGTTGCATAAGGGTTTGAATTGGGAAAACCTGACTTCAGAGGATGCATCATTAACCAGCCAGATTCAATATCTGAGACTTTTTGATGAAATTAAATTTCTGTATTCTGATGAGGATAAGAATCTGTGGGTTATTGACGGGAATAACAATATCAGTCAGATCCGCCAAACCGGGAGTATTGTTTCCGGCCACCGTTTTGAGCTCTTTATTGAAAGTATCACAAATTTGGCCGGGCAACGATTTTCCCTTTCCGAGTTATCTTTAAAATCGGGAAAACTACCGTTGGAATTTACTGTGTCGGCACCTTTTTTTCTGAGGGCTGACAGGACTGAATACCAGTATATGATTGAGGGTATGGAACAACCTTGGTCTTCATGGTCGGTAAGCCCCCGGTTTACAATTCAATATTTGCCTTCCGGAACTTACACATTACGCATCAGGGCGAGGAATGTTCTGGGCAGGACGAACGAAATACAAAGCACTTCATTTATTATCAAACCCCCTTTTGCTCAGACCTGGTTGTTTTATGTTTTGTTGGCTGCAGGATTCCTTTTGCTTGTTTATATTTTCACCCAATTGCAGGAGCGAAAACTATTGCGGGATAAAAAGATCCTTGAATCGAGAGTTGAGGTACGGACCCGTGAAATTGAAAGACAGAAGGAGGAGATCAGCCGGCAGAAGGAAGAAATAACCGACAGTATCAATTACGGTGAACGCATACAAAGTGCCATTCTACCTCCTGAAGAACTCCTTGATTCGTTGCTTCCGGAGTATTTTATTCTTTACAAGCCCAGGGATATCGTAAGTGGCGATTTTTACTGGATTGCTGAAAAAAGCAATAAAGTTCTCATTGCAATTATTGATTGCACCGGACATGGTGTACCGGGTGCATTTATGAGTTTTCTTGGATATTCTCTTTTAACGGAGATAGGAAATAACTATAAAGTCACTACGGCAAGTTCCATTTTAAACCGTTTAAGGACCAATTTAAAACATGCCCTTCACCAGACCGGAAGCAAGGACGAGGCCAATGACGGCATGGATATGGGTTTGTGTATCCTCGACCGTAAGAGTCTGTCTATGCAGTATGCAGGAGCGTACAATCCTTTATATCTAATACGTAATAACCGGTTAATAGAGGTCCCCGGGGATAAAATGCCTATAGGTGTGCATTTAGGAGAAGAGAAATCTTTTACAAATAACACAATACAACTTGAGAAGGATGATGCTGTATACATGTTCACAGATGGATATACCGATCAATTCGGAGGTGAGAAGAACAAGAAATACAAGATTGTTCCCTTCCGGGAATACCTGATTTCCATACATGAAAAAATCATGAAAAATCAAAAAAAACTATTGGAAAAGGAACTTCATGACTGGATGGGTGATAAAGAACAGGATGATGATATTCTTGTTTTTGGAATGAGGGTGTGATCAATCCGGAAAGATGGTTTTGTTTCGTTCAGGTCCGACTGAAATCATCTTAATTGGAACCTGAACCTCATCCTGAATAAAATCCTTATAGTCCATAAAAGACTGCGGAAGGTCGTTATAATCAGTGATCTGTGAAATATCCTGGAGCCATCCCGGGAGTACGGTAAATTGTGGTTCCAGGGTGTTCTTTATTTTGAATGGAATCTTCCCGGGATCTGCACCGGCCTGTTTATAGCCGGTACATACTTTCAATTTCTCAAAACCGGAAAGCACATCTGCTTTGGTCATGATGAGTTGGGTAACCCCATTGATCATTATTGAATATTTCAGTGCAACCAGGTCGAGCCAACCGCATCGTCTGGGTCTGCCGGTGGTAGCGCCATATTCGTGTCCTTTATCGCGAAGTGCTGTTCCTGTTTCATCCGATAATTCAGTGGGGAAGGGGCCACTGCCAACGCGTGTGACGTAAGCTTTGAATATCCCGATCACTTCCCCAATCCGGCCGGGTGCAACACCGAGGCCGGTACAGGCTGCGGCGCAAACAGTGTTGGAGGAGGTTACAAAAGGGTAGGAACCAAAATCAACATCCAGTAGTGTTCCCTGCGCGCCTTCCGCCAACATCTTTTTCCCATCCTCAAGATATTTATTTACAGCGTATTCACTATCGATCAGTTGAAATTGCCTGATCATTAAAAGGCTGTTCAGCCATTTTTTTTCATATTCGTCGAGGGTTTTTTCATAGCCATAGCTGAAATGGGAAAGCAGTTCCAGGTGTTTATTTTTAAGAGCCTTATATTTCCTTTCAAAATCCGGTTCCAGGAGGTCTCCTACCCGCAATCCATTCCGGCCTGTTTTATCCATATACGTTGGTCCGATTCCTTTCAGGGTGGAACCAATCTTTGATCTCCCTTTTTCATTCTCTGATGCTGCATCCAGGAGCCGGTGTGTTGGCAGGATCAGATGTGCCTTTTTTGAAATTAGCAGATTGTCAGAAATATCGCATCCTCCGGACCGGAGTTCTATTATTTCTTCTTCAAAAATGACCGGGTCTATGACCACTCCATTTCCTACAATATTGATTTTATTGGTACGGAATATCCCGGAGGGGATTGAATGCAGAACATATTTCTGATTTTCGAACTCGAGTGAATGGCCTGCATTCGGACCGCCCTGGAAACGGGCGATAACGTCGTATTGTGGTGTGAGGAAGTCCACAATTTTCCCTTTGCCTTCATCGCCCCACTGAAGGCCCAGGAGCACATCAATCTTCATGTTTCAGGATTCAAAATTTGGGTTATAAACCGGTACAAGGTATAAATCTTTTGCCTGTTTTATTCCGGAAGTTTGCAATAATCCCGGAATTTATGATTGGTGTCAGGGACATGCATCCTTACTTACCCGACTTTGCTTTTTTTTTTTTGGAGGTTTACCTATGTTCACTCCATATATATACAGGGAATGATACAAGGGTTTAAAATTGTTCAGTTCACAAGCGGTTTTAATAATCTCAAGAATGCGCGGATCACAAAATTCAATAACTTTTCCTGTATCGGTGTCAATAAGATGATCGTGCTGACTGCAATTGTAAGCCTTTTCAAATTGAGCGATATTTTTTCCAAACTGGTGTTTAATAACCAGGTTGCAATCAAGCAAGAGTTCAATAGTATTGTAAAGGGTAGCCCGGCTCACTCTGTAGTTTTTATTTTTCATAAAAATGTACAAAGATTCAATATCGAAATGGCCATCCCTGGAATAAATTTCATCAAGTATGGCATAGCGTTCAGGAGTTTTTCTATGCCCTTTCTTTTCAAGGTACTCTGTAAATATTTTTTTTACAGTTTGTTTTGTATCATCATTGACCATGCGGTTCCTGATTAAAAATAACGGGCAAATTTAATCAATTTAATTTATAAAGGAGGCCTTATTTAGAATAATTTTAAGATCAGGCTCCTACAATTTCCTCGCGATTTACTGTATCTACGCCCTTAATTTTACTGAGATTCATAATCAGATTATTGAGGTCTGCCGTATGGTGTACGTACAAATCCAGTGAACCTTCAAAGATGCCATCATGAACATCGATGTTTACAGAGCGGATATTGATGGTAAGCTGTTTGGAGATGATATTGGTAATGTCGTTGATCATGCCAACTTTATCGATACCTGCAACACTGATCCTTGCAAGATAGGATAAAACTTTGTGCGTGGTCCATTTTGCAGATAATATACTGTCGCCATGACTCGCCATTAATTTCAGGGCCTCCGGGCATTTTGATTTATGGATCTTGATAGTTTTGGAATCATCGTTATAGCCAACAACCTCATCACCCGGTATGGGATTGCAACAGTGAGCGATCATATATGGAAACTCATGTTTGTCAAGATCTTCCCGGATCAGGAAGGGTTTGCTATGATCAACTTTCTCATGTGATTCTTTCCGGATGTTTGTTGATTTGCCAAACTGGGGGATCCAGTACCGGATGAATTTACTTTTTGATTTCTTTTTGAGTACTTTTTTCAGGTCGTCAAGGGCAAGGATACCACTTCCAATTTTACTGTAAAGTTCATCTTTATTAAGCACGTCATATGCAGGCAGAAGTTTTTTAAATACCCGCGATGAGGGATGCACGCCCAGGGCTTTCAGCTTTTTCCCCAGGGTTTTTCTGCCCACTTCAATCCGGTTTTTGGTTTCAGCTTTTAATGATCTGGTGATGCTTCCCTTGGCTTTGGCAGTTTGCACATAATTGAGCCATTCACGCATGGGTTTTTGTTTTTCCGAGGAGATGATCTCAACCTGGTCACCGCTTTTTAAAACCTGGCTTAAGGGCACCAGCTTACGGTTGACCTTAACTCCGATGGCTTTATTTCCAATTTCTGTATGGATCTCATAAGCAAAATCGAGAGCCGTGGCATTCTTAGGGAGAGATTTTATGTGTCCCTTGGGAGTGAACACCATAATTTCCACCGCAAAAAGATTCAGTTTGAACTCATCAAGGAATTCAAGTGCATCTGAGTTTGGATCTTCCAGAAGTTCCCTGATCTTTTGTATCCAGAGGTCCAGTTCGCTTGCATGTCCCAGGTTTCCTTTATATTTCCAGTGGGCGGCAAAACCTCTTTCAGCGATTTCGTCCATTCGTTTCGATCTGATCTGAACCTCTACCCATTTGCCGCCGGGACCCATGACCGTGGCATGTAATGCTTCATATCCATTGGCTTTTGGTTTACTTACCCAATCACGCAACCGGTCCGGTTTGGGCACATAAATATCAGTGATCATGGAATAGATATTCCAGCATTGTGTTTTTTCAGGTTTGTAACGCGATGGTTCAAAAATAATGCGGATGGCCAAAAGGTCATATAATTCCTCAAATGAAACATTTTTTATCTGCATTTTATTCCATATGGAATAGATCGATTTTGGCCGGCCACTGATCTCATATTTGATATTGTTTTTCTTAAGTTTTTCGATGATGGGAAGAGAAAACCTTTTGATCTCTGTGATACGCCGTTTCTCATTGAGTCGTATTTTTTTTTCAATCTCAGTGTAGATCCTGGGATGCCTGTATTTCAGACTGAGGTCTTCCAATTCAGTTTTAATAGCATACAAACCCAATCGGTGGGCCAGGGGTGCATACAGGTAAATGGTTTCACCTGATATTTTGATTCGTTTATTTGGCGGCATGGAAGCCAGAGTACGCATATTGTGGAGGCGGTCGGCCAGTTTAATCAGTATCACCCTGACGTCGTCGGAAAGGGTCAGCAACATTTTCCTGAAGTTCTCAGCCTGTAATGAGGATTTCTGGTCGAAGACTTCTGAGATCTTGGTCAATCCATCAATGATGGAGACGATTTTCGGACCGAACAGTTTTTCAATATTCTCAAGAGTATATTCGGTATCTTCGACCACATCATGCAGGAGTGCAGCACATATGGAAATGGTCCCCAGCCCCATTTCTTCTGAAACAACGCGGGCAACAGCAATGGGATGTAAAATGTATGGTTCTCCTGAATTCCTCTTTTGATTTTGGTGTGCTTCATTGGCAACCTTGAAAGACTTCTGTATCAACTCCCTGTCGGTTTTTTTTGTAACCCTGTAACCGTTTTTCAGAAGCTCCTCAAATTGCTCATTTACAACCCTTTTATCGTGTTCGGTAAGAATTGACATTTCACTAATTCACTTCAGAGAGGTAGTATCGATCATACAAAGTTAGTTATTTTTATTCCGGGAATGCCTGAAGAAGCCCTATTTGTTGGGGTAAAGAACCATAACCTGACCTGATTTTTCAATAACCGAACCATTTGGGGCCTGAGTTTTTATATAATACACATAAATGCCCTCAGGCACTTTCTTCCCTGCATGGCTTCCGTCCCATGCCTCCTCATGATTATTCGACATAAAAATAGTATTGCTCCATCTGTTCCGTATAATAAAAACATATTCAACCGGTGTAAAAGACAGAACGGGCTTAAATTCCTCATTGAGTCCATCATTATTGGGTGTAAATGCATTCGGCATAAAAATGCGCGGCTCTGATTGAATGCAAACCAGGTTGGATTGGCTGGTTCCTTTAAGTCCCAATGGGTTGCCTTCCCCTTCAACGGCCCCGATGTAGTAGCAAAATGATCCGTCAGAACTGTATATAATGTCTTCAGTATTATCTGTATAAGTGCTGTCTGGAGGCGCCTGTGAATGGATCATCACTGCAGGTTCGTCACCAATGATCCTGAATATGTTGTAGGTTTCAATTCCGCCGGTCCAGCTTCTGTAGTTGTTCCATTCCAGATAATTCAGAAAATTCTTATTTGAAACTTCAAGCCATATCAGATTGGATTGATTAGAACGTACAGCCTCTTTTCCACATTGGTTCATTGAAAGTAAATAATAACTGTAACTTCCGGGTTCCGGCAGGGTATCCTTCAGAACGATGGGTCCTCCGCTGCTGAGGGTGATCCTCCGGATGGTATCGTATGCCACATCGCCCGGTGCAGACCGGATGAGATAATAATTCTCAAGTTCGGAGTTCACATCAATTGAAAAACTCAGCTCAACAATGGATCCGTCAATGAATTTGCTGCCGTATGCATAGACGTAATCCGGCGGTCTTTTTGCATTTGCCGAATCGCAAAAGGTAAAGGACGTGCTGATCCTCCCGTCAAGATGTACGGCCTGGGCATAATAGCAATATGTTGAATATGCCTGAATGTCGGAATCAGTATAAGATGTGTCTGTTTTATTCAGCACAATGGTGTCCATTGTTCCGCCATTTTCCTGCCTTAGCAACAGGTAATGCGAAAGACTGTCTTTCCAGCCTTCATAGCCGTTCCATCCCATTTCCATTGTTCCGCTGCATGGATTGAACTCCATCTTCGGGAAAAACATGGTTCTGTGGTAATCCGTAAGCTCACTTTCCCGGTCTATGAGAGTATCTACTGCAATAGTATCTACATTCAGTGCAGACATAACATAGGCTTCAAAACGGAACCTTGCGTTAAGAGAGGTCCATTCCCAAAAAGTCTCATTACGACCCCAGATGGTGTCTATTGGTTGCCATCCAAAGATGTCCTGAAGAATATAAATGATGTGCCCATCAACTTCCGCGGACGGGCTGGGTTCCCAGTAAAAACTGGTAAAGCCGGTTGCCGGATCCACACTTACCCTTTTGAACACCGGAGGATCAGGAATCTGTCCCTTAAGGGTATGCAGTGATATCAGTCCCAGGAATATTATAAGAAATGTTTTTTTCATAAAACCGGTTCTATAGATAAAACATATTCTTTTCCGGTTTAGTATACACCTGCCACAACCTGTACAAGATCCTCTTCGCCCAGGTATTTTCCGGCAAGGTATTGCAGTGTTTCCGGTGTGATTGCGAGAAGCTGGGTGCAGGCATCATGAAAATACCCTTCTTCAAATCCATAGTCTATAAGAACCCTGTAGGTTTCGGCAGTGGCCAAAGGGCCGTCAAACATCCGCAACCAATTACCCAGTATGTAGTTTTTTACCAGTCTGAGTTCCTCATCCCCGACCGGTGATTCTCTGAGGGTCTGTATTTCCTTAAGTATTTCATCCATGGCCTTTTTGCATACCTCAGAACCAATTTCTGAGCTGATCACAAAAAAGCCGCTTTGTTCCAGTGATACCAATTGCGCCCCAATGCCATAGGTATAGCCTTTGTCTTCCCTGATATTTTTCATCAGGCGGGATCCGAAGTAACCACCAAGGATGATGGACAGTATGCTGAATCCCGTAAAATCAGGATGCCTTCTGTTAATGGTTCTTTTTCCAATCCTGATTGCCGACTGCAGTGCATCCTTTTTCCCAATCACACTTACACCGGATGCGGGCTTTCCGGGTTTGGGAGCAATGTTTTTATTTTCTGACCTGTTCCGTTTCCAGTCGTCCTGTCCAAGATGTTCTTCAAGGATGGATGCAATATCTTCGTTCCAATTGCCTGAAACAGAAATGGCCAGTTCCTCTTTAACATAGTGTCCTTCATAATGGTTCAGAAGGTCTTTCCTCAGGACCGCATCAAAATCCTTTTCTGCAACAGTGGCTCCGTATGGATGTCCGGAGCCAAAAATGCATTTGCTGAATTCCTGCCTGGCCATAAATGAGACCCTGGAGCTGTTGATCAGAAACTGTTGTTTTGAATTATGCAGATGTAAGTCGAGCTCATTTTGTGGAAAGATGCTGGATTTAAGGATCTCTCCAATAATTTTCATGGAATCTCTGAAATACTTGGAAAGACAGAACAATACCAGGCCGGCGCGGTCGTGTTCCGAAAATAATTGAACAAACGACCCATAATAATCCAGTCTTTCAGCCAGTTGCTGAGAATTATAACTTCCGGTGCCCTCATTCAACAGGGCATTGGTACTGGATGCAATTAATAATCCGGATTCAAACCATTTCCCTGCTCTGAATATGAATTCAGCCCGGATCAGCTTCTGTCCATCGGCCTTCATTAAGTACAGGGGGATGCCATTGCTGAGCCGTTCTTTTCTGACCTTCGGAATTGCAAGGCTTTCGGTAAGGATCAGGTCTGGTTGTTTTGTTCTGTCGGGAAGGCTCATCAGGAAATCATGATTTTTGTTTTGAAAGATAGTAAAGGGTTGATGCGTTGCCGGGATCAAACAATTTGCCTGCCAGGGATTGCATTCTTTTTGCTGTAACCGACCTGTAATTGTCAACCTCTTCATTTACAAGATTTGCATCCCCAAGCAATTCAAAATAGGCCATATTCATGGCCTTGGTGAGATTGGAGATCCCGGCATAGGTCAGGGAGGTTTCTACCCGGTTCTTAACTTTTTCCAGTTCCTTTTCCTTTATGGAATCCTGACCAAGTTTTTCCAGTTCATTATTAATGGCATGTTCGGCTTCTGTAATTCCCGTTCCATTCAGAAGGGTGCCTGATATCACGAGGAGTCCGGGATCAAGACTGCCGGTGATAAATGCATTTATCTCTCCGAATAACTTCTTTTTCTTAACCAGACTCCGGTACAGGCGGGCAGAGAGGCCATCCCCCAGAATATTTGAGATCAGATCGGCAGTATAGAAGTCCGGATCTTTTCTGCAGGGCATGTGGAACGCTTTATACAGTGAATTGTAAGGAACATTGCGTTGCACTTCCTGTTCCCTGCTCTGTGTTTGTGTGGGTTCGGCAGGTACCGTACTTTTCCTGATCTTTCTGGGTTCAATTGGTTCAAACCATTTCTCTGAAAGCTCCAGGACGGTTTGGGCTTCTACATTACCACTGATGGCCAGAATGGCATTATCCGGGCCATAGAACGAATAAAAGAATGATTTTACATCTGAAAGTCCGGCATTTTCAATATGACTGATCTCTTTTCCAATTGTGGCCCAGCGATAAGGGTGCAACCTGTAGGCAAGCGGTCTGAGTAATAACCAGGCATCGCCATAAGGTTGGTTCAGATAGCGTTGTTTAAATTCTTCGACAACCACATTTTTTTGTACGGCAAGGCTCTGTTCTGAAAAGTCAAGGCCCATCATCCTGTCCGATTCCAGCCAGAATCCTGTTTCCAGATTTTTATGAGGGAGTGTCAGGTAATAATTTGTGAAATCATTATTTGTGAATGCGTTGTTTTCACCTCCTGCCTTTTGTAATGGCTCATCATAAACGGGTATGTTCACTGAACCGCCAAACATCAGATGTTCAAAGAGATGGGCAAATCCGGTTTTTTCCTGATCTTCATCCCGGGCTCCTACGTTGTATATCAGGTTCATGGCGGTGATCTGGCTGGAATTATTGCTATTAATAAGAACTTTCAGGCCGTTCCTTAATGTGTGTTTTTCAATAGTGATCATGTTGGCGGTTTTGAGCTGAAGATCATAAAAAATTTTCCATGCGTTTTCCTGCTGATTCAAATTCCCGGATGAGATCCTTAAAAATATCCGAAACCGGTTGAATTTTGTGAATGGCTGCTGCAACCTGTCCGATTTCCAGTTCCCCTTCCTCCATATCTCCCTCAAACATGCCCATACGGGCACGGCCTTTACCCAGGATATTTATAAGTTCTTCACGGCTTGCACCGCGGGATTCAGCCTCTCTGATTTCCCTGTAAAATTTATTATTCAGCAACCTTACCGGAATGAGGTGTTTCAGGGCAAGCCGGGTATCTCCTTCCATTGCATTGACGATTTCTTTTTTGAAATCCGGATGGGCCGATGATTCTTCTGATGCGGCGAAACGGGAACCCATTTGCACGCCATCGGCTCCCAGTGCCAGGGCAGCCATAATGCCCATCCCGGTTGCAATGCCACCTGCAGCAATCAGGGGCAGGTCTATGGCTTTTCTAACTTCCGGGATCAGAGTCATGGAGGTACTCTCATCCGTGCCATTATGCCCCCCTGCTTCAAATCCTTCTGCAACCACTGCATCTACCCCCGCTTCTGCGCTTTTAACAGCAAATTTGGCAGAGGATACAACATGTGCCACAATCATGCCCTTATCTTTCAGTTTCCGGGTCCAGGTTTTTGGATTGCCTGCTGAAGTAAATACAATTTTAATGCCTTCCTCAATGAGGATATCCGTAAGTTGTGAAGCGTGCCTGTAAATGAGCGGGACATTCACACCAAAAGGTTTCTGTGTGGCTTGTCTTGTTTTTTGAATGTGTATTCTAAGAACATCAGGATCCATTGAACCCGAACCCAGTAATCCGAGTCCGCCTGCATTACTTACAGCAGCTGCCAGTTCCCAGCCGGCACACCAGATCATGCCCCCCTGAATGATGGGCCACCGGATACCAAAAAGATCAGAAATTTCGGTCTCAAGGCTATTCATTATGGTTCTTAATTTAGCGAATGATCCTGTAAATATAGAAATTTAGAATGCTCATATACGAATTTCTCCGCTGGCAGTTTTCCGGACATTTATTGAATAGGGGAGGTGTCCTGCAAAATTGATCATTTTTTCCAATAAATTCACATATGGATTGTATATTTGCCTGCTATGCAGACCAGGAGATTATTACTGCAATTTTACAAGTGGCGCATAAGAAATATCAAAGACCGCACCTTTCTCATGATTTTGAGTGCGATCATTGGGATACTCTCAGGTCTTGCCGCCGTATTGATCAAGAACCTGGTCCATTTTATCAGCAGCTTTCTTGACCAGATAGTGGGCTATTTTACGCATCTCTACCTCAATCTTTTTCTGCCGGTAACCGGGTTGTTACTGGTTCTTCTTTTTGTAAAATATGTTTTGAGAAAAAAAGTTGACCACGGCATCCCCACGGTGTTGTATTCCATATCAAAGCGTAATGGCAGGATCAGGCCACACAATATGTTTTCATCCATCATTGCCAGCTCAATTACAGTTGGATTTGGCGGGTCTGTTGGTTTGGAGGGGCCTACCCTGGCCACCGGAGCAGCCATTGGATCCAATTTATCCCGCTTGCTGCGACTGAATTACAGACAGGTTATACTGATGCTGGGTTGTGCTACCGCCGGCGCCATGTCAGCAATATTTAAAGCGCCCATTGCAGCCGTTATTTTTGCATTGGAAGTGATCATGATCAACTTCACACTCAGATCCATCATTCCCTTGCTTATATCTTCCGTGATGGGGGCCCTGACCTCCTTTCTGTTCCTTGGAAAGGACACCCTCTATTCGTTTGATATACTTGAAGGGTTTGAATTATCAAACCTGCATTATTATCTGGTACTTGGGATCCTTACCGGTTTGGCATCGGTGTATTTCACACGGGTATATATTTTCATTGCGGGGTTGTTTGAGAAGATTTCAGGCCCGTGGATGCGATTACTCACCGGGGCTGCCATTCTGGGTGTTTTAATATTCCTGTTCCCATCTCTATATGGAGAAGGATATGAGACCATTAACGGAGTATTAAACGGAGATACCCAGCATCTTTTTAATAATTCCATATATGCTGTATATAGTGAGGAGATTTTTGCGGTACTGGGCATTCTTTTCTTAGTGTTGGTATTTAAAGTTATTGCCACCTCGGTGACTTTTGGAGCCGGAGGTATCGGAGGTGTTTTTGCTCCCTCCCTCTTTGTAGGTGCTAATACCGGTTTGTTGTTTGCCCTGGTCATGAACAATTTTGGTGCCGGATTGCCGGAGAATAACTTTGCATTGGTGGGTATGGGAGGCCTGATCTCAGGAGTGATACATGCGCCTTTAACAGGGATCTTCCTGATTGCTGAAATTACAAATGGCTATGCATTATTCATGCCATTGATGATCACGGCCACAATTTCATATGCCACGGTGCGTCTGTTCCAGTCTGCATCGGTATATACCTACCAGCTTGCCAGACGCGGCGAATTGCTGACGCATGACCAGGACAAGTCCGCCTTGTCTTTAATGGATGTTACAAATCTTATTGAAACCAATTTCAGTACCATTAATCCTAATGCCACATTGGGAGAGTTGGTTCAGGTTATTTCCAGGTCGCAGAGAAATGTGTTTCCGGTTGTTGACCGTGAGAATCACTTCCTGGGCATTGTATGGGTAAATGATATACGGCACATTGTATTTAATCAGGAATTATACGATTCGACCTATGTACAGGATCTTATGTTTATGCCAGAACCAACTGTTTCCCCGGATGAATCAATGGAAGCCGTAGCTTCAAAATTTCAAAATTCTCCCCATTACAACCTGCCTGTAGTAAAGGATGGAATATATGTAGGTTTCGTTTCACGGGCCAATGTATTCTCAAAATACAGGACCATGATCAAGGAGTTTTCTGAAGAGTAGTATCCACTATTGTTAATTTGGGGATGTAGTTTGGATAAAAGTATTAAATATGCCGGTGACAGCGTTTAATTTCCGTGATAAGGGTGAGAAAAATTCTACTTTTGCAGAACAATGAATTCCCGGTCATTATTCAAAAGTATCTATATCTGGAGGCTCAGGCATATTCCTCCGCGACAATTTATTCTGTTACTCAGTTTTATCACGGGGATTTTGAGTGGATTGGCGGCTGTTTCACTGAAGACGGCCATCCATTATGCAAAGGATCTTTTTACAGGAAACCTTGCAGGCCCCTCCGGAAGCCTTTGGTACCTGGCTTTTCCTTTCCTTGGGATTGCAGGTACCGTGGTGTATGTAGCATACCTTGTAAAGGATGATATCAGTCATGGAGTTTCAAAGATCCTCTATGCCATTTCAAAGAAGAACAGCCTGTTAAAATTCCACAATAACTATTCCTCGTTTATTGCCAGTATCCTTACCATAGGGTCCGGTGGTTCTGTTGGATCTGAGGCTCCGATCGTACTTACCGGCGCTTCTCTTGGCTCTTCTCTTGGACGGTGGTTGCGGTTGAATTACCGGGAACGGACCTTGCTCCTGGGATGTGGGGCTGCCGGAGCCATTGCGGGAATCTTTCAGGCTCCGATCGCCGGCGTGGTGTTCACTCTGGAGGTTCTGATGCTGGACCTGACCCTGATGTCCATTGTGCCACTCCTTATTGCTGCCGTTACAGCTGCGGTGGTGGCATTTTTTCTCATGGGTAAGGAGGTCTTGTTCTCTTTCACCCTGATGGAAACATACACCTTGTTGGATTTTCCGTTTTACATCGCGCTGGGAATATTTACGGGATTTATTTCATTATATTTTTCAAAAGCCACATTATTCGTTGAATCCGGGTTTGCCCTAATCAGGAAGAGATATATAAAGCTTATTACCGGCGGTCTGATACTGGGTATTCTGATATTTTTATTCCCCTCCCTTTACGGGGAAGGCTATGAAACCATTTCTGCCTTATTGGCCGGCAATCATTCCACCGTGGTGGAGGGCAGTTTATTTCAGGGGCTTATGGAATCTTCCCGGTGGTTTCTATTATACCTGGGTTTGATCATTGTGTTTAAGGTCATTGCCATGGCTGCCACTACAGGAGCCGGAGGCGTTGGAGGTATTTTTGCGCCTTCTTTGTTTACAGGAGGTATTGCCGGCTTTCTTTTTGTGAGGCTGATTAATGATTTTACCCCTCTTAACCTGTCAGAAAGCAATTTTATTCTGAACGGAATGGCAGGATTGATGGCCGGAGTGATGCATGCTCCACTTACAGGCATCTTTCTGATTGCTGAAATTACGGGCGGGTATGCATTACTGATCCCACTGATCATTACTGCCACGGTTTCCTTTATCACGATCATGTATTTTGAGCCGCATTCAATTTATACCAAGAGGTTGGCAAAAAGAGGTGAACTGATCACTCATGATAAGGATCAGATGGTACTGACCTTATTGAATTGGAAAAAGGAAATTGAAAAAGATTTTTCGCGGGTCCATCCTGAGGATACTTTAAGAAGTTTAGTGAAACGCATCTCTAAATCAAAACGGAATGTTTTTCCTGTCGTTGATGAAGAAAACAGTCTTGTTGGGCTGGTACTGCTTGATAATGTACGGGAGATCATCTTTCAGCATGAAATGTATGATAATACCTATGTGTCAGACCTGATGGTGCTTCCAACTACTACCATTTCTGTTGGTGACAGTTTGCAGGTGATCCTGGATAAATTTAAACAAACAGCGGCCTGGAACCTGCCGGTGATTGATGGAACCAAATACATTGGTTTTATTTCGAAATCCCGGATCTTTTCCTCTTACAGGAAATTGCTGATGGAAGTTACGT
>CAYOFK010000067.1:0-14991 GCA_964403185.1 uncultured Rikenellaceae bacterium
TATGGATTCCTGCTTTCGCAGGAATGATATGTAATCTGACTTTTGATACAGCCCCGTCGGGCTTCGCAACAATCCGGGCCCCATAATTATACCAATGGTTACTTCCCATCAGCCCTGGCATTAAACACATCTGCTCTGGTTTGAAAGATAATTTTTGATATTATTCTCAATCCGGGTGAGTGCGTTTATGATCCGGGTTCTGATAAATTGCTCTCCGGTAATGCGTTCAAACAACTCTATATAGCGCCCGGAAACACTCTCAATAAAAGCATCCGGGATATCCGGAACCACTTGTCCTGCTTTCCCCTGGAAATCATGATCAATAAGCCATTCCCTGACAAACTCTTTGGATAATTGTTTTTGGGGCTCCCCATTCAGGAACCTTTCCTCATAGCCATCCATGTAAAAATATCGTGAAGAATCAGGTGTATGGATCTCATCAATGAGAAGGACCTCACCATCTTTTTTCCCAAACTCATACTTAGTATCAACGAGGATCAGGCCCTTTTCCTTTGCCATTTCAGTTCCCCTTTCAAATAACCTGCAGGTATATTCTTCAAGTTGCAGATAATCCTCTGCACTAACCAGTCCCTGAGAAATAATATCCTCCCTGGTAATATCCTCATCATGTCCTTCATCAGCCTTGGTGGTTGGCGTAATTATCGGGGTTTCGAACCTCTGGTGCTCCCGCATTCCTTCGGGCAGACTATGGCCACAGAGCTTCCGGTTCCCTGCCTGATAATGACGCCATGCATGACCGGTCAGGTAGCCTCTAATCACCATTTCAACCTTTAAGGGTTCCACAAAATGGCCAACCGTGACATTTGGATCCGGAGAGGCAATTTTCCAGTTAGGTACAATATCACTGGTTGCATCCAGAAATATCGAAGCGATCTGATTCAATACCTGCCCTTTGTAGGGAATGCCTTTGGGAAGTACAACATCGAACGCAGAGATACGGTCGGTTGCAATCATAATTAAATACTTTCCCACCCGATACACATCCCTCACTTTACCTTCATATTTGCTAATCTGGTTTTCAAAAGAAAAATCTGTCTTTGCAATTGCCGAATACATTGTGAATATTTTGATTGATTTATAATAAAATTTGTTCTGGTCAGTCGTTTTGAGATGTTTCAGAACCTTCCATACGGGGGTGATCTTCGGGGTGTTTTGAGCAATTGTCGTAGGCTCTCACAATATCTTTCACAAGCTTATGCCTGACAATATCCCGCTCATCAAACTCTATGATGGAAATGCCTTCAATATCTTTAAGAATACTCATGGCTTGCACAAGTCCGGAATCCCTTATATCCGGAAGATCTATCTGGGTAATGTCGCCGGTCACAATAAACTTTGAATTCATACCCATCCTTGTCAGGAACATCTTCAGCTGGTTGAGGGTGGCATTCTGTGCTTCATCCATCACCACAAAAGCATGTTCGAGGGTTCGTCCGCGCATGAATGCCAGGGGGGCAATCTGAATGGTCTCATCCTCAATGAAATTTTGAAGTTTTTTCGAGGAGATCATGTCCCTTAAGGCATCATACAAGGGTTGCAGATAAGGATCGAGTTTTTCCCTGACATCTCCCGGCAAAAAACCCAAATGTTCTCCTGCTTCCACAGCAGGCCTCGTCAACACAATCTTCCGTACTTCTTTATTTTTCAATGCCCGCACAGCCAGGGCAATGGCCGTATAGGTTTTTCCGGTACCTGCGGGTCCCACTGCCAGGAGTAAATCGTTCGTTTCATAGTCCTCAACCAGGACCTTTTGATTTACGGTCCGTGCCTGGATGGGTTTCCCGCTATTTCCGTAAACCAGAACATTCTTATTCAGGTCACTTTGTGATCCTGCCGAACCCGTATCCAGTATCAAGGCCAGTTCAGATTCTGACAGTCCGTTATATTCCACAACAAAATTGAGGATCTTATGCATTGTTGATTCAAACAATTCAATTTCTTTTTCATCCCCAACAACCTTTAGTTCATCACCCCTGGCAATTATTTTAATTTTAGGAAAACCAGCCCTGATACGGTTCATTAATTTGTTATGAACACCATATAAAGACTTGGGATCAACCCCTCTTAAAGATATCTGTTTCTCGATCATTAAGGTTAGGTAAATATCATTACTTTTGTGAACGTACAAAAATAAAGTCATTTTTCAAGGACCATAGCATTTTCTTGAAATTTTTTCGCTCCCATGCCGGTAATTACTCTTACAACAGACTGGAATAATGATGATTATTACGTGGCTGCCGTAAAGGGAGCCATTCTCAGCTCCTTTCCTGAGGCTGTCATTGTTGATATTTCACATAAGATCCCCTCATTTAACGTAACACAGGCCGCTTTTATTCTTAAAAACAGTTACAGGCATTTTCCTGAAGGGACCATTCATATTGTAGGAGTTAATTCCACTTCCGGTCCGGAAACCAGATTCCTGGGGGTTAAAGCCGAAGGGCAATTTTTCCTCACATACGACAACGGCATTTATGGACTCATCTTCCGGGATGAACCAACAGAGATTGTTGAGCTCAAGGCGGGAAAAGATCCGCATATATTCCCCGAACTTTCTGTTTTTGTGCCCGCAGCATGCAAGCTTGGAAAAAAAGTTGCCTTGAAAGAATTGGGTAAGAAGCTGAAGGACTTTGCGAAAACCATTCCTCTTCGCGCAGCTATTGATGATTCAGGGATCACAGGAAGCATCATCTACATTGATTCCTATCATAATGCCATCACCAATATCACCAGGGAATTATTTGAACGTGTTGCACAAAACCGGAATTTTGAAATCCTTGTACAGAGTAATAAATACAAGATTGACCGGATAAATACCAAATACGGTGAAACCACAATCGGCGAAATCCTTGCTATTTTCAACTCTGTCGGACTTCTTGAAATTGCTATGAACCGGGGCAATGCTGCAGAACTGTTGAGCCTTGACCTGAATTCAAGTGTGCGGGTAAATTTCCTGAGAAAATAAATAAAAACATATGAAACATTCTGAAGACAGAGACCCTCAAAAAGAGTTTGGGCGTCTTCTCAGGATTATGGACGACTTGAGAAACGGATGTCCGTGGGACCGGGAACAAACCATGGAAAGTCTCAGAAAGTTAACCATTGAAGAAACTTATGAGCTTGGAGACGCCGTTCTGAAAAACGATCTGAATGATGTTAAGAACGAACTTGGGGATTTGTTATTACATATTGTATTTTACACAAAAATCGGATCTGAAAAGGAAGCTTTCAGTATGTATGATGTTATTAATACAATATGCAAAAAACTCATTCACAGACATCCACACATTTATGGAGATGTAAAGGTCCGGGACTCAGATGATGTAAAACATAACTGGGAAGAACTGAAATTGAAAGAAGGAAGGAAGGGTGTCCTTTCAGGCGTCCCTGCATCATTGCCGGCTCTGGTAAAAGCAAACCGTATCCAGGAAAAAGTCCGGGGCATTGGGTTCGACTGGAAAAACAAAAACCAGATCTGGGAAAAGATCCATGAAGAAATCGGTGAATTATCAGCTGAGTTGGTAAAAATGAGTGAGAATCACACTAAGGATAACTTCAGGAACATAGAAGCGGAATTCGGAGACCTGTTCTTTTCAATAATCAATGCGGCACGTTTGTATGGTGTGGAACCTGAAAATGCCCTTGAACGGACCAATCTGAAATTCATCAAACGTTTTAATGCCATGGAATCCATAGCTGAGCATAAGGGGTGGAGTTTAAAAGAACTAAGTCTGGAACAAATGGGAAGGCTATGGGAGGAAGTCAAATCATCTGAAAAATAGAAAGAGTTAAAGCGTGCCATTAGTTTTTTCGAGTTCCTTTCGCACGAAAAGAATCAAATCCCTCACATAATCCCCTGAAAATTCAAAAGACACCCCTGCGCGGTTGTAGATTTCAGGAATGGGACAGGAATAGCCCATTCCCAGAGCTTGTTCATAATTGTCAAGAGCCTGGTCCCGGTTGTTTCTATAGTGTTTCCACAATGCAATTGCGAAAATAAGGGGATATTTTCATCCCTGTACAATTCAATTCGAGTGTTCAGTGCACGATTAAAAACCTCAAATTTACCGGGATCGAGGGACTCTTTTGAAGAGGCATCATAAAATTTTTTATCCAGCAGGTTTGATCGTATCAGAATCTCCGGCTGTATTTCTTTTACAAATAATTCGTAGCTTTTGACATGATCCTTATTTGAAGTATCACAATTCATCCGGATATATCTCCAGGCCAGGTCCTCTTCCAGCACCGCGCTCAATTCACTACGGTCTTTCAGCCAGGCAAACAATACTTCAGCGGATTGAACCGGCCGGGACAACAGTTCTTCAAACAGGCCGGAGACAGAATCCCAGTTAGTTATTCTCAGTCCCGCAGGAACGAAAGATCTTTTCTTTTTGATCTCTGGAGCAGGATGGTTGATTCCGGAGGTCATGATGTATTATTCAGAAGATTTCTTCCTGGGAGGGTCTTTTTTTTCGTCATTGGCTTTTGCACCTGCAGGTTTTTCAGACTCCACTGTTGCTTCCTCAGCTTCCTCTTCCTGCGGTTCACTGAAATCAAGAAGATCCAGTTTTTGCAGGGTATTATACCAGCGGGCAATTTTTTTCATATCCGATACATACACCCGCTCCCTGTCAAACGCCGGCAAAACCGATTCAAACCATGTCTTTAATTGTTCAGGAGCGGATTTATAAGAGATGCACGCTTCGCCATTCTCTTTTTCATGAATGGATTTGAGTACATCTTTCAAAGGAACTTCTTCATCCTCTGTGAAGACTGCAATATCAGACAATGCACTCACTTTATCAGTTGCAAATACACTGATCCTGGTTTCTGTGTCAAGGTTTTCAACTATCATTGCATTGCGGCCCTGGGATATAAATTTGTACAGGCCGGGTTTGCCGGATATGGCCATATAATCTTTAAGCTCCATAAGAGGTATTATTCTATGCTGAACAAAAATGCAGCACTAATTTATGTTTCGTTCCTTTTTAATATTCTTATATGCCTCATTTACTTTCTTGAACTTTTCATTAGCTAATTTCCGGAAGTCATCTCCCAGATGGCTCACCTTGTCGGGATGATATTTCACAGCCATTCTCCTGTAAGCCTTTTTCACCTCACTATCCGTAGCTGTTGGCGAAATTTCCAGGATAGTGTAGGAAGCATCTGTTTGGGGAACAAACATGGATTTCACTGAATCCTTATCCTTTGCTGTGATGCCCAATTGTCCGGCAATGGAATCTATCACTGCCAGTTCATTTTCATTGACCCTGCCGTCAGCGCCGGAGAGCCCGTATAATAAATGCAGCAGCTGAAGCCTGGAAGAATAGTTCATATGATGCCTGATCTGAAGGCAGACATCGTTTAAAGGGATGTTCTGCTTTAAAGTATTCCTCAACATCCCAAGGGCTTCTTTAGCCGATTCTTCTCCAAAAGCACCCACCAGGTATTTTTTAACAAAGTCGAGCTCTGAACGAACCACTTTGCCATCTGCTTTCATAACCGCAGCCATGAGAACAATAAGGCTCATTGCAAAATCACCGGTTGTTGTTCGTCCCCTGACACCATGCTGCACAGTCGGTGCTCCTTCCAACAAAGCACCAAGTGTAAACCCCAGTATCCCTCCAAGCGGGCCGAAAAAAGCCCAACCCAAACCACCTGCGATCCATTTTCCGAATTTTCCCATATACATCCACCTTTTAAGGGGCTGCAATTTACAATTTAAGTTTTATTTATCAATCGCTGCCTCGCTCATAAGTTTTTTATGAATAGTCAATATTTGTGGCAACACCAGTGTTCGATCATCATTTATTATAACATGATCAGACCGTTTCAGGATCTCTTTTTCAGTCATCTGGTTATTGATCCGGTCCCTGACCAGCGCCGGTTCCACTCCGTCTCTGTTTACAACTCTCAGGATTCGAAGGTCTTCAGGTGCGGAAATGCATATTACGGCATCAAGATATGCATCAGCTCCGGATTCAAAAATAATAGCAGCCTCCATTATCAAATAGGGACTGCCGGTTTGACTTTGCGACCACTTCTGAAATTCCCTGAATACAGCCGGATGGATGATCTCATTTAATCTCTTCAGAACCTCCTTTTTCTTAAACACCAATTCGGATACGGTTTTCCGGTCCAAGGTCCCTGTACGGTAAACACCCCTGCCTAAGAGGCGGGTCACTTTTTCTATGGTTTGGGGATCCTTGTCCAGAAGCTCCCTGCCAACTTCATCAGCTTCGAAAACAGGAACATTCAAAAAAGAAAATACCCTGCTTACCAAAGTTTTACCACACCCTATTCCTCCTGTAAGACCAATCCGCTGCATTACTTCTTTTCTATTACAAACTCAACATACAGGGGATGGATCTTAACAGACCTTACAAACTCCGGCACCATAGCAAGTTCCACCTTCAACTTCCCGCCCATGTTTTGATCAATGCCATCATAGTCCACTTCGGCGCGGAACAACAATTCTGAAAGTTTATCAAAATTACTTAGCCCCGCGACACAGGAAAGTTGTATTTGGTTAGGAAAAGTAATCAGATTCAGGGTGTCGGGAACATTTACAGCATTAATTGGAATGCTGAGTTGTGCTTCAGTATATTGTTCAACCGGAATGCTCACCACTACTTCCTCAATGTCATTTGTAACTTTAGAAAGCTTACGAAGACGGATCTCTTTCTGTACGGATTTATTCAATAACTCAAAACTTTCGTACACAGTATATACACCGGACAGGGTATCCAGGATCATCCCGGGACCTGAAACCTGTACACTGTCAGGAACTGATTGTATGTCTTCCCGGAGCATGTATTGCCTGGCAAGAGTGTAATTCACATCCGGTATGACCGGCACCTTTCTGTAAACAATACTGTCAAATTTAAAAAAAAGAGTATCCGGGAGGATCTCCAGGATATTAATATCACCATCCAGGCGTCTTTCAAACCTGCTTTGCAAATCCTTGGTAAGAAGGTACTGCTCATCCGAAGAGGTTCCCCGTTTTCGTCTCAGAAAATAGGATCTCATATCCAGATTCAGTGGAAGGAAACGTGGACTCAGCTTATATTTCATCAGAGTATAACCAGGACCCTGAAGCTTGATTTCAAGTCTTGAAGGCATTTCATTGACCAGTATCTTATTGCCTGCCAGGTTGGTGTACCGTACCGGATAGGAAATATCGGAAATAAATTCCTGGTTCAGTTCATTCAAAAGCCAGAACAAACCGGACAGCACCAAAAAAAACAGAAAGATCAGTAAGTTGCGATCTAATTTTTTTCGCAGCTGGATCCAGAACTTTTTCGGATCAATATGAAATACCGGTTTCAATGCTTTCTGTTATTAAATGTTCTCTCCGGCCAGAAATGTATGGCCTATTTCTGCCGGGCAAGGTCCTCCGGATTCTTAAGTATGGCGCTTTTATCCACTTTTATCCGAAGTTTATCTGCAATTTCAATAAGCACTACCCGATCTTTAATATCCGCCACCTTACCGTAAATACCACCTGTGGTGACTACCTTGTCTCCCTTCTCCAGACTTTCACGATAGTTCTTCAACTCTTTCTGACGCTTCATCTGGGGGCGTATCATAAACAGGTAAAATACAACAATAATCAGAACCAGTGGCAGCAACGATGTTAAGGGATTACCTCCTTCACCGGCTGGGGCCATGAGCATAATGTACACTAAGTTTTCAATCATTTTATGGGTTTAAATGTTTATAAAGTTATGTATTAAATATCTTTCCTTACAACTTCTGCATAAATATTCAGGATTATGACCGGGGGATTGGAATTTGACCTGATGGCTATGGTTTTATGATTTGAACCAAGCCTGCCGCGACTGTCAAACTCAACCACAATCTTACCCTGTCCGCCGGGAGGTGTTGGTTCCTTGCTGTAACTGGGAACCGTACATCCGCAGGACGCAGATGCTGAGGTAACGATCAGGGGAGCTGTGCCTGAATTCGTGAATCTGAACGTATATGAAACAAGTTCTCCTTCAATGAGGGTGCCATAATCATGCGAACCGGCCTCAAAGCTAATGGCTGCCTGACCGGTAGTATCATCCGGTATCCGGATATTATCCTGATTTCCGGTGGTTCTCTCAGTGCATGAGATGCACGCAAATAGGCCTATAACCAGTACTGCCAATCTCATAATTCTATATTGTTCAGTTTTAATCGACCACAAAATAAAGGGATTTAAAGGACTTGTACAACTCCAACTCACTTTATATTGCCATTTCCCCGATCAATCCTTTTCCTTTTTTCTTAATAAGCTTTTGCTCTTTCAGGTGTCCGGTGATCCTATCCAGTATGCCGTTGATGAAAGTACCACTCTTTTTGGAACTGTAATCTTTTGCAATCTCAATATATTCGTTAAGACTGACTTTTACAGGGATTTCAGGAAAAGCCACCATTTCTGTGATGGCCAGCTCCATGATCAAAATATCCATCAGGGCCACGCGTTCGATGTCCCAGTTTTCAAGATATTTTTCAATCAGTGCTTTGTAATCATTCCCTTTAATCACCACCTGCCTGAAAAGCTCAAAAGTAAACTTCTTATCTTCAGGACTTTTATATATCTGGTCTCCGGCAAAAATGAAAAGTTTACCGGGCTTTGTTTTTTTTATGGACTTAATGATCATCCCAAGAATGAATTCAAGATCATCATTCCAGTAGATGCTCTGCTCCTCCAGGCTGTTTTCCAGATCCTCAGAAAGAGCTATAACAGTTGTATAAATATTAGAAATAAACTTTTTATCTTCTTCCCATCCGGAATCTGCCTGATCCATGTAATCAGTATAAGATTCCGATTGGTAAATCACATGATAAAGCTTTTTAATAAGCTCGGGATACTTACTCCATGAGATCTTTCTTTCCCTGATCTGCTTAATAAATGCAGGGTGTTTTCTCAATTCGGCAATAAACAGGTTGTCGATGAAAATAGTATTTGGATGAAGGTCTGCTTGGGTGGGCATTTTTTTTTGTCTTGCCAACTCAATTCTCAATTGGGCATAATCAACGATATCCACAACCAGCAAAAGCAGGAAAAAATATAAATCATAGGCTTTCTCAACGCTGTGCTTTAATTCCTTCTCAGCCAGAGGTAAAGATTCTCTTCCTCTTTTTATGTAAGCGTAATAGGTCTGTAAAACCTTGATCCGTAACAGCCTCCTGTTAATCATTATCTAAAAGAACTTTCAAAAAACACACAAAAATACAATCTTTTCCACGGACAGCAAACAAAAATCAGGAATCTACACCAAAAACCAGACATTTCCCTGAAAAAAGGATTTTTGAACGTAAGAATAATAAATAATTTTTACATTTGACCAGACTAATCGGCTAAACATAAAAATTAAATGTATGGAAGAAGGTATTGAAAAAAAGGAAGAACGTGTGTACAATGAACGCGAAGAGATTTTTTCAAAGGCCGTCAGAGCTGGAAAAAGAACTTACTTCTTTGATGTAAAAGCAACCAGAAGGAACGATTATTACCTCACCCTTACTGAGAGCAAAAAAAGATTTAACAAAGAAGGGCGTCCATTTTATGAGAAACACAAGATTTTCCTGTATAAGGAAGATTTTGACAAGTTCACGGAGGGACTTACTGAAGCTGTCAGGTTTATAAAAAATGCAAATCCGGAGATCCTCGACAAAATACCTGAGGAAAAACCTGAAGAAAAACAGGTTGAGACCATGGCAGATGATTTTACCAATGTTGAATTTGAAGACCTGGAAGAAAAAAAAGATTAGCCTGAAGTTTATTATCAGTAAAGAGATTTATTCTTATCACATGCCACTTATCCCTTGATACTTTATTGGTGTGTTTTGGAAGTTCGATTACTTTTTTCACCGGGCCAGGTGGCAGGGTAGAATGTATTCGTCGAACGCCTCCAGGTCGCCCCACGAATGGTTACTGGAGTAACCGGTTGCAAAATTGCCTCATTGCTCTAAAACCATATTGTGGTCTTTCTGTGATACAAGTCACGGGGTGACTGATTAATCTCAGGTAAGTACCTGCGTCTGATGATATTAAGTCGCCCCTGACTGTCAGTTAGCAGGCTTCCTTTAGGACCGGGATTTTACCACTATTATCATTTATTGGAAACTTCTTAAAAATACAAGCTAAATAAGGGCTTGAGGAGTTTATCAGAAAATAGTAAGTTTGCAGGTTCAAATTAATGACGACCAGGAGGGGCGGTGATGAATCTTGCAGAATTACAAAGCAGGGATACAGGAATTATTGTAAAAGTAAAAGGAACAGGATCATTCCGCAAAAGGATTCTGGAAATGGGTTTTGTAAAAGGGCAAAAGATAACCGTCATTAAAAATGCCCCTCTAAAGGATCCGATCGAATACCGGATCATGAATTACGATCTTTCCTTACGACGCCAGGAGGCTGAATTGATAGAAGTGGTTATGGATGAATCGCGGGATGAACCGGTTCATGAAAACTTTACCGGCATCCTTTCAGATAAAAACCATCATCCATCAATCCGGAGTCCTGAAAAGATCATTCAGGTAGCCCTGATAGGCAACCCAAACAGCGGCAAAACTTCTCTTTATAATTACGCTTCAAAATCCAGGGAGCATGTTGGAAATTACAGCGGCGTTACTGTCGATCTCCGGAAAGCAACCCTCAACCATGGTGGCTACAGGATTGTCCTTACTGATTTACCAGGCACCTATTCACTCTCGGATTATTCTCCGGAAGAACTGTTTGTGAGGCAACATATAAGCAAAGGTAGCCCCGATGTGGTTATCAATGTTGTGGATGGGTCAAACCTGGAAAGAAATCTGTACCTCACCACCCAGCTCATTGAAATGGAGGTAAAGCTTGTCCTGGCCCTGAACATGTACGATGAACTGCAAAAATCTGGCGACCAATTTGATTACAAGTCCTTATCAAAAATGATGGGAGCGCCCATCATACCAACAGTCGCCTCCCGGGGAAGAGGCATCAGCAAACTCATGGATGCCGTTATTGAAGTATTTGAGGGCACTGCCATGGATATGAGACAGATACAAATAAGTTACGGAACCGACACTGAACTGTCAATCAATAAGATCAGGCAAGTTATTGAAAACCTCCCCGAAGAGAAAAAAGAGATTTCTTCCCGCTACTGTGCCATCAAAATGCTCGAAGCAAGCCAGGATACAAAAAAACACATCTCAAAATGGAAAAACTTTCCTGCAGTAATGGAAGTCGTCAATACTGAACTGTCTAACCTGCACAAAGCAACAAACGAGGAACCCGAGGTTCTGATAACAGACTCCAGGTATGGATTTATTGCCGGTGCCCTCAGAGAGACTTTAACTAAAAATCCAAACCACAAGAGAAATGATTCTGAACTCATTGACACAGTGCTCACCCACAAGATTTTTGGATTACCAATCCTGTTTTTCATTCTGTTTGTTGCCTTTTTTGCCACTTTCAAGCTGGGGGAATACCCCATGCTGTGGCTCCAGTCGCTGATTGGAATATTTGGAACCACATTAAGCAGGATCATGCCCCCCGGTCCCTTTACCGACCTTCTGACAGAGGGGATCATCGGCGGGGTGGGCAGTGTCATAGTATTCCTTCCAAATATCCTGATCCTCTTTTATTGCATTTCCCTGATGGAGGATACAGGTTATATGGCCAGGGCCGCATTCATTATGGATAAATTGATGCACAAAATCGGATTGCATGGCAGGTCTTTTATTCCCCTGATCATGGGTTTTGGTTGCAATGTTCCGGCAATTATGGCAACCCGCACCGTAATAAACAGGAACAACAGACTGGTTACCATGCTCATCAATCCCTTTATGTCATGTTCGGCCCGCCTGCCCGTATATATTTTAATCATTGGAGCATTTTTTCCTGATAACCCGGGGTTAATGCTGTTCCTGATGTACGCCATAGGTATAGTGATGGCCTCAGTCTTTGCAATACTGTTCAAAAAAACTTTCTTCCGCGCAGAAGAAGCCCCATTTGTTATGGAATTGCCGCCCTACAGAGTGCCAGGCCTTAAAGCAACACTAAAGCACATGTGGAGTAAAGGCAGTCAATACCTCAAAAAAATGGGGGGAGTGATACTGGTTGCTTCCATACTGATATGGGGACTTGGGTACTATCCAAGGAACCAAACAACTGCAACCCGGCCCATAAAAGAAAATATCTCCGGGTTCGATTCACCCGAACAATCAGGATCCGGAGCAGGTTTGACCGGCAAAGCAAGCGCTGAGGAACAATTTCAGAAGGCAGGAAACCTTGAGAATTCATACATCGGATACATTGGAAAATTTATAGAACCTGTTTTAAAACCCCTTGGATTTGATTGGAAAATGAGTGTGAGCCTGCTCACAGGAATTGCTGCTAAAGAGGTAGTAGTGAGTACGATGGGTGTGCTTTATAAAGCTGAACCTTCCGAAACCGGAGAAACAGAAAGCTTAAGCCAACGAATGAAAAACGAAAAATATCTCAGTGGGGATAAAGATAAGATCGGCACACCCGTGTTTAACAATGTGGTAGCGCTGTCCTATATGGTTTTCATCCTGCTGTATTTCCCCTGTGTTGCCGTAGTTGCAGCCATAAAAAAAGAATCCGGAAGCTGGAAATGGGCTCTTTTCTCGATTCTGTACACAACGGGGCTGGCCTGGATCGCATCCTTTATTGTATTTCAGGTGGGAAGTTTATTTAATTAGTTTTATCTTCGCAGAATGGTACAGGAATTGTTGGCATCAGGAGTCTTTTTCATCGCAGTTTGCTACACTGCATACAAATTGTTTACCACCCTTAAAAACCCGGGAGAACCGGGGGAGGATTCATGTGGTAATGGCAGTTGCGGCTGTAACAAGGATTTTAAAACCAACCTCATTAAAAAAGATTGATCCCTGTATGATTACATTCAACACTCATAAAAACCAATAACTATGAAAAAAACAGTTGTTTTCTTGACACTGATGGTTGCACTTTTGGGCTGCAACCAGGCAGGTACTGAAAAGAAGAACCAAACAGATGAGCAGTCCCTGACTGAGATATCAATCCACGATTTGCTTGCCAACCCCGAACAGTATGTTGACAAGAAAGTGGCCATTGCCGGCACCATTGACCATGTCTGCAGACGCACAGGGAAAAAGATGTTTATGATCGGTGACGATCCGGCAGACCGTATCAAAATCACACCTGATAATAAAATCGGGACCTTTGAGGTAGATCTGGAAGGAAGCACTTATACTGTTATAGGCGTGTTCCAGGAACTCATAGTTGATGAAAAATACCTTGCCATGATGGAAGAAGACGAAGCTAAAGCGGGTGAAGGAGCAGAAAATGCAGACCACGACAGTCCCCTGGATCAGGGATTGCACAACCAGGAAGAAGAGCAGAACGAAGAGGTCAAACCTGCTTCACAGGTAATGAGAGAACAGCTTGAAGCCTCAGGTAAAGACCACCTGTCATTCTATTCTGTGGAGGCAACAGAACTCAAAGAGAAACAATAAAAGCCAGTAGCTGCCCGGAAAAATCATATATAATGGAGGCCCTTACATAAATATTCAAGGGCCTCCTTAACCTGAAATCATAACCGTGCTTCTATGACTTGGAGAAAGATCAACCGGATTCTTCACCGGGATTTTGGCTATTTTTTTGTTGCAACATCCATAGTTTATGCAGTTTCCGGAATTGCCCTGAACCACATTCGTGACTGGAATCCAAATTATGTCATCACTACCAGGAACATTAAGATCTCAGAAATTCCAGGCCGGGATGCCATCAATGAGTTATGGGTGCTGGGTATTCTTGATGAATGGGGTGAAAAAGACAACTATAAAAAACACTATTTCCCTGCCCCTGCCCGTTTAAAGATCTTCCTGAAAGGCGGAAGTCTGCTGATTGATCTGAATTCCGGATCCGGTTTCATCGAAAAAATCAGAAAACGGCCTATTTTCCATGGCATGAACTACCTGCACTACAACCCTGGAAAGGTCTGGACCTGGTTCTCTGACATTTATGCAGGTTCCCTGATCCTGTTATCTGTAACCGGATTGTTCATTTTACGTGGTAAAAATGGCATCACCGGCCGGGGTGCCTGGCTGACCCTGGCAGGTATCGTGGTTCCGTTAATCATCCTGTACCTGATTCTCTAAACGATCCGTAAACGATCATGGTTGATTATGTACTGCTTGTTCTGGGCATCCTTCTGATGATCATTGGTCTGCTTGGATGTATCCTGCCGGTGCTTCCGGGCCCTCCGGTCAGCTTCCTGGGATTACTGGCACTTAGCTTCACCGGTTTTGGTGATGAGGTATCCGGAAAGCTGTTGTTCTTAATGGGCATCATGGCGCTCGTTGTGACGGTTCTGGATTATATCGTGCCGGTGTGGGGAACAAAGAAAATGGGAGGATCAAAAGCCGGTGTCTGGGGAGCTACCCTGGGCCTGGTAGCAGGCATTTTTTTCTTTCCTCCAATCGGTCTGATCGTTGGACCATTGGTGGGTGCAGTATTGGCGGAATCACTCAAGGGAGAGGAATTTAAAAAGTCATTTAGATCCGGTATAGGGTCTGTGTTGGGATTCCTCACAGGCATTGCCCTCAAATTGACAGCCTCAGGTATAATGACCTGGTATTTTATTAAAGCAGTATTTTAATGCATGAAAAGGGCTGCCAGCCATGCATTCTTGCACCGTAATCATACCAGTCTAACCCCAGGTCGTCCTGAAAGTCCTTTAAATCAAATATACATTTTTCCTTTCAGGTGAAAAAAGAAAAGCCCTGAAAGGGTGAAATATATTAGCCGTGGGCAACGCCCACGGTTTTGGTTGTAGTAATAAGCAGGTTTTGGCGGGGATTTTGCCTGTGGTGCAGGATCGTGGGTTGCCCGCAAAATCCCCGCCAAAACCGGAAGGGACCGGGATCCTGGTGAACCGGGAAAATTATGGTATGGAGGGAAAGACTTTTCCGGCATTATCGAAAAATCCAAGCAGGTGG
>CAYOFK010000068.1:0-2781 GCA_964403185.1 uncultured Rikenellaceae bacterium
TGATGGTACAGGCCCCTATGAATACAGTATTGACGGCGGCACAAACTTTCAGGGATCAGGAACCTTTTCCAACCTTTTATCTGGTAATTTCAGTGTCACAATTCGTGATGCAAACCTTTGTACCTATGATGTAAATATTAATATAACCGAACCCGCCACAGCCCTGAATGGATCAATTACAAGCCTGGCAGATGTTTTATGTTTTGGTGATGCAACAGGGTCTGTTACAGTAACAGGATCCGGAGGAACAGCCCCCTATCAGTTCAGTATTGACGGCGGTTCGTATCAGTCATCAGGATCGTTTGTTGGATTGACTTCCGGTGATCAAATTGTAACAGTATTGGATGCAAATTCATGCACTTTTAACATTGACGTGACCATTTCACAGCCAGTATCAGCTCTGACAGGATCTATATCAACCCAAACCGATGTTCTTTGTTACGGAGAGGTAACAGGAGCTGTTACAGTTGATGCATCCGGAGGAACATCGCCCTATCAATACAGCCTGAACGGGGGAGCATTCCAGAACACCGGAACATACACAGGATTGATTTCCGGACCTCATGTTGTCCGGATACGGGACGCAAACTTATGCACCTATGATGTTGCTGTTAATATTAACCAACCGGCAGCAGCTCTTAATGTTTCAGGTATAATAGCAAATGTAACCATTGCTGGTGGAAATGATGGGATCATTGACATTACTGTTACAGGAGGCACCTCCACATATACATATTTCTGGTCAACCACTGATGGTTCCGGTCTGGTTCCTGATACTGAAGACCAATCGGGTCTTACTGCAGGCACCTATAATGTGCTCATTACTGATGCCAATGGATGTGTAATTTCCGACACCTATATCGTCACCCAACCCGGGCCGTTAACGGTGGGTGGTGTGGTTAGCGGCACCACCTGTTTTAATGGAATGGATGGAAGCATCAATATAACAGTTGGTGGGGGAGTTGTACCATATTCATATGCCTGGATCACGACTGACGGCTCAGGAATAGTACCAGGCGATGAGGATCAGAGTGGATTAACTGCAGGAACATATTCCGTTACGGTTACAGATGATAACGGAGCAACAATTGCATCTGATTTTACTGTATCTGAACCGGCAGAGATCATTATCGGCTCAGAAACAAAGACAGATGTTAGCTGTTTTGGGGCCAATGACGGAACCATAACTATTTCTCTCGTATCCGGAGGAAGTGGCACAGGATATCTGTATTCTATTGATGGAGGAGCCACCTTCCTGTTCAATGATGGAAGCTTTAACAATCTCAGCCCCGGCAACTATGACATAGTTGTGCGGGATTCCGAAGCTTGTATTACGATTGGCAGCTCAGTCACTATTTTTGAACCTGTTCCACTCACTATTATCGGGGCAATTGCCACAGATGTGAATTGTCTTTGGGCAAGTGATGGTACCATCACCATTGCAGCAAATGGGGGTACAGCACCACTTGAGTATTCCATTGATGGATGTTTAACATTTGTTTCCAATGGCGGTTTATTTACGGGATTAGGACCGGGCAACTATGATGTATGTGTACGTGATGCTAATGGTTGCACTCAGTCAGGATCCACACTGACAATAACAGAACCGGGATCAGGTGTATATATCGGGAATATTGAATCCACCGATATTACATGTTTCGGTGATGCTGACGGAACCATTACTATTTCTTTCGTGAGCGGGGGCAGTGGGGCCGGATATGAATATTCCATAGATGGAGGAATTACATATTATAGTAATGGAGGCAGTTTTACAGGATTGTCTGCAGGTTCTCACACTATTTTTGTCAGAGATTCAAATGGATGTACACAAAATGGCGGTACGATTACCATCACAGAGCCGGATGAACTTTTAATAGTCAATGTTACAGTTGCAAATATTGGTTGTTACGGCGCTGATGACGGTTCCATTTCAATATCAGTAAGTGGAGGAACTGCACCCTACCAGTTTTCAGTTGATGGCTGCAATACTTATCTGAGTAACGGAGGAACATTCACCGGCTTATCGGCAGGTAATTATGATATCTGTGTGAGAGATGCCAATGGTTGTGTGATTATTGGAAGCACCTATTCCATTACCGGTCCATCCTCAGAGCTGATAATTGAAAATGTATCAAAAACAGATCTTACCTGTTTTGGGACTGATAACGGATCCTTAACCATTAGTGCCGGTGGCGGTACACCTCCCTATGAGTTTTCGATTGATGGATGTTTAAGTTATACATCCGCCGCCGGAATTTTTACCGGACTTCCTGTTGGCAGTTATAGTGTTTGCATCAGGGATGCCGGAGGTTGTGTGGTTACAGGTAGTTCTTATATCATTACCGGTCCGGATGAAATAATCATTACTTCAGTCACCACAGAACCTACCTGTTCAGGCATTAATGAAGGAATCATTACAGTCAGGGCTGAAGGAGGGGAAGGGGAATTAACCTACACATTAAGTCCGGGCGGTATCACCACCACCACGGGTGAATTTATTGGTTTGGCAATAAACAACTATACGGTTACCATTACAGATGAGAATGACTGTGGTCCCATTGAAAGCAGTATGATATTTATTGAAGAAGCAACCAATTGTTTGTTTCAGATTTTTGATGCCTTTTCACCCAACGGAGATGGAATAAATGAACTTTGGTCGATTCAGGGCATTTCATCATTTCCTAACAGCATTGTTAAGATTTACAGTTCCTGGGGGACCGTTGTATTCGTCTCGGAACCGGGCTACCCTGAACCGTGGAATGGCAAGGAAAATAATACAGG
>CAYOFK010000068.1:2881-14983 GCA_964403185.1 uncultured Rikenellaceae bacterium
ACAGAATTGCATGGCACCAATGTAGCTATGGGTGTTAATGACTTTGAGGCCATTGGGAATTTCTCGGTTGAGCAGGGAATTGATATGCTTGTTGTTGGCCCTGAAGATCCATTGGTAAAAGGGATCCGGAATTATTTCTCAGAGAAGGAATCACTGGAACACATCATGGTGGCCGGCCCGTCAAGGGAAGGTGCCTTGCTGGAAGGAAGTAAAGATTTTGCCAAACTATTCATGCAAAAACACAACATCCCTACAGCAGCCTTCCGTTCCTTTAAACGGGAAACATTTGAACCTGCCGTAGCTTTTTTAAAACAACTACCACCGCCTTATGTTCTGAAAGCTGATGGGCTGGCTGCGGGGAAGGGTGTTCTGATCCTGGATAACATGGAGGAAGCCATTGCAGAACTTTCCAACATGTTTGAAGGCAAGTTTGGATCTGCCGGTCACACTGTGGTAATTGAAACTTTCCTGGATGGGATCGAGGTTTCTGTGTTTGTACTCACCGATGGGCGGGACTATAAGATCCTTCCTGAAGCCAAAGACTATAAGCGTATCGGGGAAGGCAATACGGGTCTGAACACAGGCGGGATGGGTTGTATTTCTCCGGTACCTTTTGCGGATGCCGGTTTTATGGAGAAGGTGGAATCGCGGATCATCAAACCTACGATAAACGGTTTCCGCAAAGATGGAATAGACTTCCGGGGGTTTATTTTCTTTGGATTGATGAATGTTGGAGGCGATCCTTTTCTTATGGAATACAATGTACGCATGGGAGATCCTGAAGCGGAGGTAGTGATCCCGCGCATAAAAACCGACCTTTTGGAAATGCTTATAGCTGTATGCAAACAGGATCTTTCAGGATATTCGCTTGAAATTGACAGCCGTTCTGCAGCCACAGTCATGCTGGTGTCTGGGGGCTATCCGGGAAATTATGAAAAAGGAAAACCGATCCGGGGCCTGGATGATGTCCGGGACAGTATTATTTTTCATGCGGGAACCATTGCCAAAGGCAATTCCATTCTTACTAACGGGGGGCGGGTATTGGCGGTCTCCTCCTTTGGTAAAAACATGCAGGAAGCGCTTGACATCTCATATAAAAATGCAAGACACATCCAATTTGAAAAGATCTATTACAGGAAAGACCTGGGATTTGACTTAAAATAGCTTATATTTTGTGATACGCACCTACAGAAACAGCCAGCCACATGTGATCTTTTTGGTTGTATTTACAGCGGCCGTAGCATGGATCCCTGTATTTATAAAACCGGCATTATTTTACAAACCAATAAATACAGACTTGTCGCCTCTGTTGAGTTTTTCCGGTTTTCATGACCAGCTTTTACCGGGATGGAGTTCAATGGCACTGGGTTTTCTCTCCTGGATGCTTCTGGCCTTCATGATCTCACAGATCAATGCGAAACACCTGTTTCTTGAGGCCCGGAATTACCTGCCGGCCTTGTTTTTTCTATTGTCGGCCATCTGGGAGCCTGGTATGCAACAGCTTAATCCGGCCGTGTTGGGTCTTTTTTTTGTAGTATTGGGAGTGGACAGGATCTTTATATCCATTGAGCGGACTAAGATTGGATATTCCTATTTTGATGCAGGTTTTTTTATGGCTCTGGCCAGTCTTTTTTACCTGCCTTATTTATTATTCCTGGTCATTACCTGGTTTGCCATTATTTTATTCAGGTCCATCAAGACCAGAAACTTCCTGAATGCATTGATTGGATTTATTGCACCATGGTGGCTGGTTTACGGATTGGTATTCTTTT
Source organism: uncultured Rikenellaceae bacterium (assembly GCA_964403185.1). Taxonomy (GTDB): domain Bacteria; phylum Bacteroidota; class Bacteroidia; order Bacteroidales; family VadinHA17; genus CAYOFK01. Next base: position 4,654 of record CAYOFK010000068.1, read on the forward strand.
TTAAGGGAAACTTAACTGAGCTCAATGCCATGTTTTTAGAGATCCTTCCAGGTAACCAGGGAATTAAGGTGAACCTGTACCAGATCGTTTTATTTTCGGTGGTGGGGTTCAGCATTCTGGTTGCCAGCCTTAATCTGGCATCCAGTCCGGCTTTTAAAAAGGTGCGACTTAAGCGTTATTTTTATCTGTTTTTCTGGAATTTCATTATTCTTGTTGCCGGCTCCTTTTTTTTGTTTGGCCATAAACCGGTATTGTTGGTTGCCATTGCCATGCCTGTAAGTTATCTTCTGGCGAATTATTACTCACATATTAAACCGGGAATTCTGGCCCAGGGATTATTCTTAAGCTTTATCCTGGTTATGGTTGGGTATCCTTATCTATTGCTGATTTTTCCTTAGAAACCGGAATGTGTGACTAATTCCGTTTTACATAGGACATGATACCGATGGCATTCCCGCTTTTTCCATCTTTGAATGAAATAAATACGGTGTAAGGACCGGTCTTTGTACAATTGAAATTTATGGATTGGTAGATCTTGCCGGATTTTACCATATAATTTGTTGCCTGCAAACGGTTGGTATCAAAAAGTTTCAGAATGGCTTCACCCTCTGAATTTTCTCCGGTGCAGATCGTAAACCTGTACATTGTATTTTTTCTGAGGATCAGGGAATGTTTGGCAATGGGAGGATTCTTTTTATCGGTGGCTTGCGGAAGTTTCACAACAAAATCTTTCAGATAGGTAGCATCCTTACCGGCCTCAGCAACACATTGATCAATAATTGCAGAATGATCCTGCGCCACAACCTGGATGATCCCAAATACCAGGACTGCAAAAACCAGACCGATGAACCTTTTCATTTGATGGGTATATTTTATTAAAGTGTGTGCCAAAGAAAGGCCCGTATTTTGTTTAAGTTTATAAATTTAAGAAATGATTTCTAATTTCAGAAGTTCTCTCAATAATTTTAGTCAATTGTTCTTCTGTTATGTTCACAATACTGGTTTCTGTTTGTTGTATAACCAGCATGCCATTTTCATCCTCCACCATTTCCGGCTCTCCTGCCTCATAAGTGATCTCAACCGCATCAAATTCTTTTTTCAGGAGTTCCAGCTTTTCTATCAATTCCGGAAATCTTGGAGTCTCTTTGTATTGTTTAAGTACGGTAAACAGGTCTTCCATGATGATCTTTTGTTCGCCGATACTTTCATATAGTTCCTCACTTGGATATTCCAGGGCCAATTGAGTGGCCAGGTACATGCCCTCAATCCATAATCCTGAAATTACCAGGGAACTGATAAATCCTCTCCGGGTTGATTCCATGAATGAATTCATCTGGTTAAAGCTTCTTATGGAGATGTACATTAAGGAATCCAGGTCGTGCCTTTGTTGTGACAATCTCCTGAGAAGTGAAAAATCATAAAACTGCCCGACTCTCAGATGTTCAGTAAGCGTTTTGATCGCAGAGATATAATCAATAATGGGGGTGGTTTTCTCATAGATGTTCAGGTAACCCAGATCGGCGCTCAAATATCCCAGGATCAAAGATTTCTCAAAATTGGTATTCAAATCATTAACTCCTTTTGTATCGGTCAGAAGGCCTGCCGAAAATGGGATATCAAGATCCATTAGCATGGCGGCTACTTCTACCGGGGAGGCCAGGTTTTCAATGATCACGCCCATTGTTTCTTCCTGGAATGATAAGGATTGATCCGAGGCTATAGAGTCTGGAATCTCAAAATCGTCTGCCTGTTTGTTCTTTTGTGAATTACAGCAAAGCAGGGTTGTTAATACGGCCAAAGTAATAAGGATGATCCTGGATCTCATAACGATTAATCTTTTAGTAGTAACAAAGTTAAAAAAAACTGAATGTGAATACTGTACCAAACGCTTATTTTCGGAATTTCAGACTTTCAAAATACAAAACCACCATTTTTAACAGATCAAAATACAAAGCCAGAAATAAAAAAACAGTCATGACCCATACCAGCAGAAGATTATACCAGAAAGTATGTACTGTTTTCCCAAACAAATACTTTTCAGGGGAAAAAAAATGTGTTCTGAATCCTAACAGACCTGATGGTTCAGGGTCCTGGTAAATAGGGTGGTATTGCTGGACAAGTTTATTTTTATACTCAATAATCCGGTTGGATTCGATCGACTTTTTAACAGTATATGAGAGATTTTCATTAAAATAGTCATCTTTAAGCCGGTTGAATAATGCAGGATCCTCCTTAAGCATGTAGGAACGGATCCTGTCAATTTGCATGTCTGTTTCAACCACGATTCTGTTGAAATGATCCATCAGGTCATTCAGATATTGATTTATTGCTGAGGCCACCTCTGAATTGAAGCCGGCAGGATTCAACTGTTCAATATAGCCAAAAGTTATCACAGGAGTTTTCCCGAGTCTCCTGGTTATTTCATTGCGTAACAATTCAAGTTTGGCCGGATCATCTTCCGATAAAGTGCCCAGGTTATAGGCGGAAACGGTTTTGTTCAATGCCTTTTTCAGAGCAGGGATTGATTCAGAAACAGAAAAACTGGCCTGGCTAGCTCTTTTTTCGAGGTCATAAAAATGCTTTTCGAATTTATTGTTTCTGAACTGGTGGACCATCAGGGCCTCATAGGTCCATCTGGTGGCCATGATTTCCGCAACCATGGGAACCTTATCCACGCTGCCAATGGTTCTGTTTAACTTGTCAAAACTAAACATGGCCCCACTGAGAACCATCATGGGGATGACCAGTAAGGGAATAATAATGTATATGGTTATGGCCGAATTAAAAGAAGCGGACACATTCAGGCCGAGGAGGTTTGCAAATGCTGCGGTTGTAAAAAAAGCTGCCCAGTAATGAAAGGTCATGTCCCTGATCCCCAGGATAGCATTCCCGATGATCACAAATAAATAAGCCTGAATGGCTGAGATTAAAAATAAGATCACCAGTTTGGCTAACAGGTAGCTGCCCTTATTCAGATTCAGGAACTTCTCCCGTTTCAGTATTTTACGATCCCTGAATATCTCTTCGGCACTGATAGTCAGGGCAATAAACAGGGCGACGATCAAACTCATGAATATGTAGATGGGGATGTTTTCATTTTCCCTGAAAATATAGGTGTTGGATTCGGGATCTACTATATACCGGATGATGTATGACAATATGAATCCTAAAACGGGTGCTTCAAGGAAGCTGAGAAGCAGGTATTGTTTGTTGGAAATCTTTGCCAGCATGTCCCGGAGACAAAATATTTTAAACTGTTTGAACCATGGGGGTGTTTTAAACACCTTGGGTATGGGGCTCTGAACCGGATCAGGATCCGATGATTTGCTCCGGGAGTGAAAGAATGCTTCCCACCTGGTGGGGCTGACCTTCCGTTTCTGAGTGTAGCGACCAAATTCATCCACCACCTTTTTCTCGATGATGTTAAACAGTTGTTCGGGATTGACTTTTCCGCAAGAAGGACATTCTCCTACATCGGGATTGATCTGGGCATCAAGGTTTTTAAAGTAAACTACTGATTCAACGGGATTGCCATAGTAGATCATGCGGCCACCCTCATCAAGCAGTAAGAGGTTGTCAAACATTTTAAATAAATCGGAAGAAGGCTGGTGTATGACCACAAATATCAGCTTTTCCTTTCGGGTAAGTTCCCGTAACAGGTCCATCACATTCTCGGAGTCCATGGAAGACAATCCGGATGTGGGTTCATCCACAAATAATATTGATGGTTCACGAATTAATTCCAGGGCTATATTGAGCCTTTTTCGTTGTCCCCCACTAATGATGTTCTTCCTGGGATTACCCACTTTAAGGTCTTTTTTATCCGACAGCCCCAGGTTGGTCAGTGTTTCCATCACCAGATTTTGCAATTCCTGATCTTTTTTGTCCCTGAAACAGAGTTTTGCATTATAATACAGGTTTTGGAATACCGTAAGTTCCTCGATAAGTAAATCGTCCTGTGGGATATATCCGATCAGACCCTTTAATGATTTGTTCTCCAGTTCCAGGTTATGGCCATTTACATAAATCTGTCCTTCAGAAGGTTTCTCACTTCCGCTGAGCAAATTAATCAAGGTGGTTTTTCCAGTGCCACTAGCCCCCATGATACTGACCAGGCGCCCCTGATGCTCAACAAATGAAATATTCTGAATGCCATAAGCTCCGCCTGGAAACCTGTAGGAAAGATCTTTCACCTCAAACCGGATGTGGGTGGAAACTGCATCCTTTCGGAATCGGGATGCTACATCGCTGTAATAAATATGCCTTCCGGACTGTGCATGAATGCTGCTGCCGTTTGAAAACAAATAAATTTTACCGGTTGTGATTACGAGGCCGTTTAAAAAGACTTCCTGATTGCAACTGTGTTTTAAAAAAAATAAGTCCGCACTTTCAACCCACAAAAACGACAGGTTGGGAGGGGCTTTTTTATCGGTGACGCTCATCCTGATTGTGGGGTCCAGGGTATACCGGATGATCTTAAATTCTTCCAGGTCGGGCGACTTATTATCACGGATAAACATTTCGATTGAATCAAACTCTTTCCGGGAAATATTAAACACTTCAGCCACTGTATGGATGATGGTCATGCGCTGAAAAGTGAATTTTTTATCCGAGTCAAGGAGTTCGAAAAGCCTCACAACTACGATTATTTTCTGTTTTTGGGTGAGGGTTCTGTTAATTTTTTTGCAAATACCAAGGATCCTTACAGAGTCTCTTACTGATGGAGATCTCCTTTCAGCGGACTGCTGTGCATCAGAGTTAATATCTGCATATTCATAGAACAGGTCCATGTATTCCGGCACTGAAGCTTCATTCAGTTGATTGACAAGGAAGTTATGTACATATTCAACCTCCTTTTGTTGAACGCCACTGCCCTGTTTTACTATGAGGGCAAACAGTTGCATTAATGCTTTTAATACTTCTTCGCTCATTTAGGTTATTCCTTTTACAGTAAATTCACGGATGCCGGCCTTCATTTATGTGCCTGAAAATATATTTTTATATCATAAGCATACTATTCGAGTTTTACACTGACGAATACCGGATGGTGATCTGCAAATTTAAAGTTCATATTTGTGGTTTTAACCTCCAGTTTAGTAACATTTGGTGAAATAAGGAAAAAATCAAGTATGGTAGTGGATGTCTGGCTATTGTAAGGAGCAGTTAAGGACCTGTTGGTTGAGGTGCTGGGATCATAAACCCATGACCAATCCGGATTGAGGAAATCCTTCCGGATGGCCCTGAGAACAAAATTCTCATAACCGGATTCATCATTGAACCGGTCATCAACAAAGCCGGGTGGATTCTGGTTCCAATCCCCTCCGGCAATGATATAGTTTCCGGCCTCCATTTCTTTCAGAATAAAATCCCTGAAGTATTCCATCTCGTGCTTTTTTAAGCTGCCGTCATCGAAAGCCGAATTGTGTGTATTGATCAGAAGGAGACTTTTATTATTATCCACGGCAAAACGTAATACCATAAAACAACGGTCAAGAAAGAATAACTTTGTTGGCCAGGAATAATTCCCGGGAAAATCGTACCGTTCAATTAAATAAGGCTCAAACCTGGTCATCGAAAAGAGTCCTGAACATACCTTGCCCATGGGCTTGAGGGGTGGTATTGGTACAAAAAAAGACTTATAATTTAATGCAAAAAAGTGGAATTTGTAATTCAGCTTTTTCCCCAAACGGTCCGTCTGATCAATCTTATAGGATCTTTTGGATTTTTTATCCACTTCCTGGAGAAAAACGAATGGGATGGATTGCTGTTCGGTCAGAAAGCCAATGATGCCCGACAGATTGCTCAGGGTGTTTTCCCTGGTATCACGAACCTGAGTGCCACCATCATAGAAAAAAGACATGTTTTCACCTAATCCGGCGTACCCGATATTCCAGGTCAGGAGTGAAAGTGTGCTCCCTGCTTTGATGGTATCCGGGTGTTCGGATTCAAAAAGGATGATGCGTTCTTCAGGAGTGTAATCTGTAATTGTGGCATAAAGAAGGAATAGCGCAAAAAGAATTACAAATGATAAAATAGTGTATAATACATACTTAAGAATCTTCATAAAGTTCTTTTTTATTTTCAATATACACATTTTTATCGTAATCAACCACCTGAAAATAAAAGGCAGATTTTTGCTTCCAAAAAAAAAAGGAAAAGCTGCCATTGTGATCAAAATGAATAATCTCTATCTTTGAAGACATTAATTATTCTCAGGAATGAAATTCGGTGTAGTGGTTTTTCCGGGATCAAATTGTGACCATGATGCAGTTTACGTCCTGAGTGAGATCCTTGACCAGGACGTAGTGGAATTATGGCATAAGAATACAGATCTGCAGGATGTTGATGTAGTGATCCTTCCGGGAGGATTTTCTTACGGAGATTATCTGAGGTCAGGTGCCATTGCCCGTTTTTCACCCATCATGCACCAGGTCATTGATTTTGCCAACAGGGGCGGAATGGTTATGGGCATTTGTAATGGATTTCAGATTCTCTGTGAAGCCGGACTGCTACCCGGCGCCCTCCTGCATAATGAACACCAGAAATTTATCTGTGAAAACCTGTTCATTCTTTCTGAGAACAACGAATCGGCATTAAATGCCTTCCTGGACAAAAACAAACCATTAAAAATTCCGGTTGCACATGCCGAGGGCCGTTATTATGCAACAGAAGAAGACCTTTCCATGATGCGTCTGAATGGACAGATCCTGTTCAGATATTGTAATAAAGATGCGCAGGTCTCCCGGGATTACAACCCTAACGGATCGGTAGAAAACATAGCCGGAATATGTAATGAAAACAAAAATGTGTTCGGCATGATGCCTCATCCGGAAAGGGCTTCAGACGATGAATTGGGCAATACCGATGGCAGGCTCATCTTCGAATCCCTGATCAAAACCCTGGAAGAAAAAAAGGCCAGTTTTTACAACTAGAAAACCATCCTGATCATCAGTTCCAATATGGTGAAGTCATTGCTTAGAAACCAATGCACTCCTTATGGGTGACCTGTTCTGTTGCTTTTTCGTTAACTTTACATAAAAACCGGTCTTAATATTTTAAAATCATGACTTATATGCGTCGGTTTTCCTTCAAACTGATCGGTTCTCTGTCAATTCTTTTTATTATAATTCCAGCGTTCACTTTCATGAAAAAATCCGGGCCATTCACATACGCCCGTGAACCGGAACTGAACGTATTGCATTATACATTGGTTCTGGATATTACCGACATTCAAGGCATGATAATACAAGGATATGCAGATCTGCAAATCATTCCCGTAAAAAATCCTGTTTCTGAAATACGCCTGGATCTGTTAGCCCTGCATGTGGATTCAGTCTGGATAGACGAAGTGCCCGTTTCCGGGTTTGTATCTGATGGCAGGTTCCTGAGAATTCCACTTGAAACTCCATTGCAGGCAGGTCAGAATATCCTGGTATCAGTGTTTTACCATGGCAGACCGGCTATGGATCCGGCCTGGGGAGGATTTTATTTTGACGGACCCCATGCTTATAGTATGGGTGTGGGGATGGGATCTGATCCCCATCCCTATGGCAGATGCTGGTTTCCCTGCCAGGATAATTTTACAGACCGGGCCACCTATGATTATTTTATCACTGTTTCCGCCGGGAATACAGCAGTTTGTCCCGGGGATCTTGTCGAAATTATTACAAATAATGACGGTACAAAAACCTATTATTGGACCATGAAACAAAACATTCCCACATATTTGTCAAGCGTGGCAGTGGCACCCTATGTTTGTTTACAGGACACCCTCAGGGGACGCCTGGCAGAAATCCCGGCCATGGTTTATATTCTCCCTGAAGACAGCACCACTGCTGCAGCTGCATTCAGAAATCTGGGCCAATGGTTAGGTGCATTTGAAGATATGTTTGGACCGTACCGGTGGAGTAAAACCGGATTTGTGGCCGTCCCTTTCTCAGGAGGGGCTATGGAACATGCCACAGCCATAAGTTTTGCACAGTCCACATTGGAGGGCGACCGTAGTTTTGAGGATTTGTATATACACGAATTTGCACACAGTTGGTTTGGGAACCTGGTAACCTGTGCTACTGCAGCCGATATGTGGTTAAATGAAGGATGGGCCAGTTATTGCGTAGCCTTGTTTTATGAATTTACACAGGGGAAAGAAGCGTTTAAGAGTTATGTAAGAAAGAATCATTTAAATGTTCTTCAGAGGACTTCAGTGCAGGATGGAAATATTGCTGTATATGGTGTTTCTCGGGAAAAAACATATAGCAGTACTGTTTACAATAAAGGATTTGACGCAGCTCATACCATCAGGAACCAAATTAGTGATGCTGACTTTTTCCCCGCTGTAAAACAGTATTTTGAAAAATATGCCTTTCAAAGCATCACCACAGAAGAATTTAAGGATTTTTTCAACATGGCAACTCAAAAAACCCTGGATGATGTTTTTAATTTTTGGGTTTATGACAAAGGATTTACACACTTCTCAGTAGATTCATTTTCATGTAATAAAATTGGGAAAGAATATGAAGTTCAGATTTATGCCAGGCAAAGGATAAAGGAAGCAAACGGGTATTCATATCATACCAGTATAGATATGCAGTTTATGGATCATTCATGGAGATCCGTTGTTAAGTCATTCGATGTTTCCGGTCAGAATACCATTCTGAATATGAGGCTTCCTTTTAAACCCTGTCTGGTACTGGCAGACCCGGAAGAGAAAATTGCCGATGCAACAATAGATGAATATAAAATAATTCGGTTTCCCGGGGAATATATGTTTACCTGTCCCTATTTTAATCTCAATGTTTTTGCACTGGAAGATTCACTTTTTCTAAGAATTACCAAAAATTTCATATCGCCTGATACCAGTTTTGGCCTGGCGAAAGGATATTGGTTGGATCAAACAGGTTATTGGACTGTTGAGGGAATCTTCCCGGAGAGTTTTGAATGTGAGGGAAGCTTTTTTTATGAGGGGTTTAAATACACGGGTAATGATTTCATTAATGACCTGAAAGAAAAAGGTTTGTTGAATGATCTGAAATTGGTGTACCGGAGTGGTCCCGGTAACATCTGGAAAGAAATTCCCTCCGTGATGACCGGAACGGAGTCAGCAGACGCGCTATCAACAAAGCAAATTCAAAATGGTGAATACTGCCTTGCTGTTTTTCGATGATCCTGCGATGAATTCTTTCTCTGTTTTTAGTATCCTTCATTTATGAGGTCCTGCGTTTTACCAAATTAATTAGTCTTTTATGATAATTCTATGTAACTTATGCTTTAGTCTTTTACCATTTTTGATATAGCTCTTGAATGAGATTTGAATCATCACCCTTTTTATCATGAAAAAAACATATATAAGACCTGCTGTAACACTTTTATTTGGAGTGTTCTTTTCAACCTTCATAGCTGCCCAGGATTGGCAATGGGGGCAGCAATTTTCCGGTGATGGAGATGTTAAACCCGTTGATATTGTTGTAGATGGGAATGATAATATTTATGTTGTGGGCACATTTACAGGGACTACCCTGACCATTGGTTCGGATAGTTATACCAACCAGGGAGATTGGGATATTTTTCTGGCAAGTTTCAGTTCTGGCGGGAACTATCAATGGTCGCGCCAACTTGCCGGAATTGGGCGGGATGCTGTTGGAGCCCTGGATGTAGATGCAAATGGGAATGTCTATATCGTTGGAAGTTTCAGGGATGAGGCCATTTATTTTACAGAAACAGACTCACTTGAAAACCTTGATAGTTATGATGCGTATCTCTCAGTGTACTCAAGTAATGGCAATTTCATCCTTGCCAGCCGGTTATTTTGGGGTTCCAATGCAAAGAAACTTCTGGATGTTGTTGTTGATGAATCAAAAAACCAGATAGCTGTTATTGGCAATTTCAAAGATGAGTTGATCTATTTCGACGGGGCTTCAGACCAGGTCATTGCTGCTGTTGGCCCCAAAGACCAATTTGTGGCAACGTTCAGTTTGGGAGGGGTTTTTAATAATATTGCTGTATTTGATGTTAGCCGGAAACAAACCGCCTTTAAGCAAATTGCAGCCTGTGCTGTGGGAGGGTACTATATTAGTGGCGATTTGCGTGAGCGCATTAATTTTTCGGGAACAGAATTTCTTCTGGGAGATACTGTGAATACGGATGTGATGGTTGTCGGCATCGATGACAATCTGAATTACATTTGGGGAAGACTGGGTAAAGGAACAGGTTATGATCATGTGAATTCAGCAACATCGGATGAATATGGAAATTTCTACATCACAGGAAAGACAGAATCGGCACCGGTTACTTTTGACAGTACGGATGCCCTGGCCGGCAGCCCTGTTTATGG
>CAYOFK010000069.1:0-14878 GCA_964403185.1 uncultured Rikenellaceae bacterium
GATATACTCCTTTGTAAGTGCGGGCACCTACTTCACAAAGTTGTAAACCCATACTGTAGTGCCCCCATATTCGGTTCTGTATTGTTTTAGCGGGTAAATGGCCGGGCCATTATTACCCGGATATCCCAGGCTGGGCAAAACATACTGCGATTTACAGGATGGACATTCTGCATGTAGATCCACTGGTAAATCAAGATTTACAGCCTGATCAAGTGCCTCCTCAAATGTACAGGTCCGGTCGAAAGCATAGAACTCTGTTTGGCTGGCCCGGTATACAATGATGCCATGACCCTTGTAACCTGCTGAATTGCTTCCTGCAAAGCTGCGGTTCACAATAACTGAATTACCTATAGCGTTTAAATCTATAAACTGCGGATTGTCGAGATTGATTACAAAATCAACAAATGTATCCGGAATGATCTCATGTGTCTTTTTGGTACAGGAAATTGCAGCCATCAGTATGGTCAGCCATATTAAAAATTTCCGTAATTTTGATAGTATCGTCACCGGATATATTTACTAATTAACGGTGCAAAAATAATGAAATTTTCTGTTCGTTACTTGCTGACATTTGTTATCTTTATATGCACCCCCTGGATGGTTGATGCGCAACAGTCCTCAAAAAAGGTACGGCAGGCGCAGAAAAAAACCGAACAAATCGAAAAAAGGCAACGAAAGGACTATGAAAAAGCACAGAAATCCTCAGCGAAACACAAATACAAAATTCAAACCAAAGAAACACAAAAACGCATAAAGGAATCCAGGAAACAAGCCAAAAAAATCAATAAAACAAAAAAGGATTTCTTTTTATTCAGGCCATTTAAGAAACGGAAAGCCAAAAAAAGGAAATGATATAACTAACAGTATGGAAGATTTCATCAGCACACTCATCTACCTGGCATTGACTTTGGTTTTAGTAATCGGGGGAGTCATCAGCCGGAAGAAAAAAAACAAAGGATCTGTGCGTCAAACACAGGCTCAGGATCCCCTGCCGGGCTCCAGGGATGCTCCTAAACCCAACGTCAGGAGTAATTCCCCTATCGACAAGCTGTTCTCATCATTTATTGAAGAATATGCTGAAGAACCTGAATTTTTTGGAACATCCCAAACAACTGATGCCCCTGTGGAAGTTGAGGAAAAAATTGAAAAAACAGATGAGATCCTGGAAGAAGAGGGGATGTCTGTATTTGCAGTTGACGATCCTGCAACTGAAAAAATTGAAACCGATTTAGCATATCATATGGAATCTTCAAAATACAGCGATGAATTGCTTCACGACCTTTCAAAAGTATATGAAATCAGTACCGAAGAAGGCGGGGATGATGAAATTGATTTTGATGCCCGTCAGGCCATTATTTATTCAGAAATTATTAATCCAAAGTATTAATATTCAGTATGTTTTTAATTTCAAGCATCCGAAATTCCTTAACAGGAAATAATTAGTTTAATAAAAAAATCGTATCTTTGTCATCGAAAGAGTTCCGTCCAAACGGAATTCTTTTTCTTTTTATATTTTTTTACTGCCAGGAGGTTCATATGAGTGAAATATCTTATGTAACTGAAGAAGGATTAAAGAAATTACAGCAGGAATTTGATCAGTTGACGTCTGTGGAAAGGCCTTTGATCTCAAAACAAATTGCAGAAGCAAGGGATAAGGGCGATCTGTCAGAAAACGCCGAGTATGCTGCTGCCAGGGAAGCACAAAGCATGCTGGAGATCAAAATAGCCAGACTAACGGATATTCTTTCAAGAATCAGGATCATTGATGAATCTAAAATTGATCTGTCCACGGTACAAATCCTCACCCTTGTTAAGATCAGAAACAAACAGAACGATAAGGTCATGGAATACCAACTCGTGTCCGAAAGTGAAGCAGATCTCAAAGCCGGAAAGATATCCGTTACCACTCCAATTGCCAAAGGCTTACTTGGGAAAAAAGTTGGAGATGAAGTTGAAATCAAGGTTCCCTCAGGAACCATTCCTTTTGAAATCATTGAGATTACAAAATAACAAACCCAAATCATGGCCGGCATCTTTGCAAAAATAGCTTCAGGTGATATCCCTTCATATAAAATTGCTGAAAGTGAGAAGTATTATGCTTTCTTAGATATCAATCCGCTGGCTATAGGACACACCCTGGTAATTCCAAAACAGGAAATTGATTATCTGTTTGACCTGGACGATGACCTGCTCGGGGGGATGATGGTGTTTTCAAAAAAAATAGCCGGGGCAATTGAACAGGTTGTACCTTGTAACAGAATTGGGGTTGCTGTACTTGGACTTGAAGTGCCGCATGCACATATACACCTGGTTCCCATCAATTCAGAGGCAGATATTAGTTTTTCAAAACCGAAATTAAAACTTCCGGAATCAGAGTTTCAGGATCTGGCGGCAAGGATCAGAACGGTATTGGAAAAAGGGACGGATCCACTCGTTTAAAGCCCGGAAATCTTACCGGGATTCTTATTGATAAAATCCTTCCAGCTTTTATACGGTTTCTCCGAACCGGGCCTGTTCTCCTGGAAAAAATGGCATATCGCGGCTGCCAGACCATCTGTTGCATCCGGCTGTGTGGGCAAATCCCTGATATGCAACAATGAGCCCAACATATATGCAACCTGTTCTTTCGAAGCATTCCCCTGTCCGGTTATGGCCATTTTTATTTTTCGCGGGGCATATTCAAAAATCGGAACCGATCGGTATAATGCGGCAGCCATTGCAACCCCCTGAGCCCTCCCAAGCTTCAACATGGATTGAACATTTTTTCCATAAAATGGTGCTTCAATGGCCAGTTCATCGGGATGGTACTCATCAATCAGGTTGAGGACCCTGTTAAAGATCTTTTGAAGTTTATTATAGGGGTCCCGGATATTTCGAAGATCTATGATCCCAATGGCCAGCAGAACAGGTTTTGAATCTGAAATATGGATGATGCCATAACCGGTAATAGTGGTCCCGGGATCCACACCCAATATGATTCGTTCGGTACTCAATAAACAGAATTTATTCGGCTCCTATCTCAAATTTAAGGCCCCTTCTCTCAGGCATTAAAACCTCAAATGATTTTGGTATGGCCGTTCCCGTAAAACTATTTGTATTAAGATAATAAATGGCTTCTTTTAAATAGATCTCATTCCTGTCAGAAAACTCCCACTGCAATCCGTCGGTCATATAGGAGTCAGGTGTGAGTCCGTCATAATAATCCCCCACTCCATTTGAATTAACGGTACTAAAACTTACCGGAACAAATACATAATAGTCGGCATATGACCAGCTATACATGCCAACCGGTTTGCCGTAGGTGCGATCGCCGATCAAAACAACATTCATGTGTGGTATTAATCCGTTAATAATGGATTCACTGGCTGAAGCGGTTCCCCTGCTGGTAAAAATGATGACCTCAGAAATACCGGGGGCATTGGATTCATCTTCAAGCAGGATGTCCTGGTTGTAAGAAATCTTTTTATCATTATGCTGATATTCCACAAAAACCTTACCTGCATTGGAAGATCCTGCTATCAGACTTGCTAATTTTGTTGCCACATCCATTTTCCCACCGCCATTGTACCTCAGATCCAGAATAAGTTTGTTAACTCCATAGGATTTGAATATGTTAAATACGCTATCCAGTTCATTTATAGTAGGCTCAATAAAGCTCTTTAATACCACATGTCCTATGATATCGGTTTTGACGTGTAGTGTATCTGCATACAATACGGTGTTCATCACAATATCCTTTCTGGTGGAGGAAATATTCACAAGAGACCCATCTGGTTTTCTGAACTGGAAATTATCCACAGTCCCGGCTGTAGTACCATTCATATAACCTGACAGATTAGTAAATGACTGGATGTTCTGGCCATTGATCATCATTATTTGCCAGCCCCGGGTAACGCCCAGGCCATACAGGTCGCTGTCTCTGAAAACAAAAGTGATAAATGCCTTTCCATCATCGGTATAGCTATAGCCAAAACCATGTCCGGCATAGGTTCCCTTCTGATAATATGCAAGAAACTCCTCAACGGTTGTTATATAACTCCATTTATCCTTTGGTTTGAACCGCACAGCTTCAAGCAGTTCACTTGCTGTTGCATAATCCTCAACACCAATATCCGGCATCTCGTTGTACCACAAATACCAATCCTTCATCAGCAGATAAAACTGATCCCGGGCCTGCTCTTCGAATGTTTGCTGTGGGGGCACCTCCTCCTTCCGGCACTGCACAAGTCCCAATATCAGGGCGGCTACAAGTCCTATAATTGCACTTCTTTTTCTGACTTTCATTGTAAAAATAAATTTCATCTTCAATTCCATAATATCCCTGTCAGGTGTGTAAAATTAACAAATATTATGCCTCAATTTATTTAAACGCACGATCTTGAAATATGTTTTGTTATTAAAACTCCTGACACTGTGGGTTACATCACCAAAAAACAATCCCGGGGATTTCTTAAGCCCTCTGTTTTCAATGTTAATTCATAATTAATACGGATATTTTACCGGAGATCCCATCTATGATCCGGCCTTTTGGTAAAGGATCCCCGCTGCGATCATTACCAACCCTGCAAGTGTGGTATAATAAATAGTCTCTCCAAGAATATAGTGGATAAAGATCAGTGAAATAAACGGGGCGATATATACCAGGCTGCTTATTTTATCTGTAGTGGCGATTAATCGCAGTGCTTTTAGCCATAATAAATAGGTAAGGCCCATTTCAAAAAGTCCGATATAAACACCGCTGACAATCCCTTTCCAATGCGGCATTTGCAGATTTCCGGTGAGCAAGCAATAGAGGAAAATGAACAGGGTTGAGAAAAAGAAGTTCATCAACAGTTTGATCTCTTCAGATTTCTTGTCCCGGAGGTTAAATATAAAGTATGCCGACCATATTAAAGAACTTCCCAGTGCAAGGAAAACGCCAACTGAATTGGTATTTTTGTAATTAAACAAATCCCCTTTTGAGGAGATAAAAAGGACTCCGGTGAAACAAATCAACAATGCCAGGAAACTTCGCCAGCCTATTTTCTGTCCCAACAGGGGAACGGAAAGAAACACCAGTACAATTGGCCAGACCATATTCAATGGTTGTGCCAGTTGAGCCGGCAGGAGGTCGTAAGCTTTAAATAAAATAAGGTAGTACAGAAACGGACTCAGGAATCCGAGAACGCCTGAACGAACCAGGTCCTTCCACTTCATGGCCCCCAATTGGGATAGGTTTCCCCGGATTATATTTACCAGAAAAAGTACCAGTAAGGCCGATCCCGAGGCGATCAGAACCAGGGTTGCCGGGGTTAAATATTGCAATGCCAGCTTAAATACTGTGGCCACAGTTGACCAGAAAAAGATGGCCACCCCGGCATAGATATAGGCTTTTTTTTGGTTCATATGAAAACTTCCGGAATCAGCCTGCCTGGCTGAACCGGTATGGATACCCTATCCATTCGATATTTCAGAAAATCCGGTATACGGAACCAATACATTGGGAATGTAAATTTTCCCTCCGGCCTGATTGTTCTCAAGAAGAGCTGCAACAACTCTGGGCAATGCCAGTGCACTTCCGTTGAGTGTATGTGCAAACCGGGTTTGCTTTTCTCCGGGTTCTCTGAACCTGAGTTTTAGTCTGTGGGCCTGAAAGTCTTCAAAATTTGAAACAGAACTCACCTCCAGCCATTTTTTCTGCACTCCGCAAAACACTTCAAAGTCATAAGTCAGGGCAGAAGTAAATGACAAGTCGCCACCACACAGTCTCATAATCCTGTAGGGCAGTTCCAGTTTGATCAATAATTGCTCAACATGGGCCACCATTTCATCCAGGGTCCTGTAAGATCTGTCAGGATGCTGGATTTGAACAATTTCAACCTTATCGAACTGATGTACCCTGTTTAAACCCCGGACATCTTTACCATAGGACCCGGCTTCTCTTCTAAAACATGGTGTATAAGCCGTGTTCATAATGGGAAAATCAGAAGCCTGTAGTATCACATCCCTGTAAATATTGGTTACCGGCACCTCCGAAGTGGGTATTAAATACATGTTGTCGGAGGGGATATGGTACATCTGACCCTCCTTGTCAGGCAACTGTCCGGTACCAAAACCGGATTCTTCATTCACCATCAGTGGCGGTATGATTTCATGGTATCCGGCTCGTATGGCCTCATCCAGAAAATAGTGTATCAAAGCCCGTTGCAATTTGGCCCCCTGACCTTTAAAAACCGGAAATCCTGATCCTGTCAGTTTATTCCCAAGGTTAAAATCCAGTATGTCAAATTTTGTTCCAAGCTCCCAATGGGTTTCCGGTTTTTCTTCAAGCCGGGGCATCAATCCGCCCGATTGAATTTCAATATTATCAGATTCGTTTTTCCCGGGGGGGACAGATTCATGAGGAAGGTTTGGTAATTGCACTAAATGTTCCTGCAGCTCCGCTTCAATAGTTTGCATGGATTGATGAACCTGTTTAATTTCCTCCTTCAAATCTGCCGTTCTGGCCCTGGCGGCCTCCGCTTCATCCTTTTTCCCCTGTCTGAAAAAATTACCGATTTCTCTTGAAAGTGCATTCATCTCCGAGAGTTTCCGGTCTCCGGTTGCCTGGGTTTTTTTTCTGAGATTATCAATCCGGACAACCTCTTTAACCAGTGATTCAGCATCGAAGTTCTTAATCTTTAAACGTTCTATTACCTGGTTTATATTTTCCTGTATGAAACGTGTTGTAAGCATGAATAGGGTATGTTAAATATTCAAAAGGATTAAAAACCATCAATTTAATGTAAAAAAAAAACTCCTGCTAATTTACAGTGTAAATTAACAGG
Source organism: uncultured Rikenellaceae bacterium (assembly GCA_964403185.1). Classification (GTDB taxonomy): domain Bacteria; phylum Bacteroidota; class Bacteroidia; order Bacteroidales; family VadinHA17; genus CAYOFK01. The sequence continues at coordinate 6,807 of CAYOFK010000069.1, forward strand.
AGATTCAACATCCTATTGAAGTCTGTATTTAATTTGATCCCGGGATGACAGAAACGAAAGACTTATTATCCTTTTTCTTTTTGAATTGCACTTCGCCATCAATCAGAGCAAACAAAGTATGATCCTTTCCAACACCAACATTCTGCCCCGGATTATGCCTGGTCCCCCTCTGTCGTACAATTATATTTCCAGCTTTAGCAAACTGTCCGCCAAATAATTTTACACCCAGCCGTTTGCTTTCTGATTCTCTTCCGTTTTTTGAACTTCCCGCTCCTTTTTTATGTGCCATTTTACTATAATTTCAATGTATAATTTCTAAAATCAGAGCTATTTATTTACTGCCGGTTTTTTTGCTGCAGCTTTGGCAGCCGGTTTTGTTACAGCAGTCTTTTTCTTAACTGTTGGGGTCTTTTTTGCAGCAGGTTTTGTTGCAGTTGCTTTTTTGGTTGTGGTTTTTGCAACTGCGGTCTTTTTAGTTGAAGCTGATGATTGCTTAGTTGCAGATGCCTGTTTCACAGACGCTTTGGGTTTTATTTTTTTCTCAGCTTTTACAGGAGCAGATATTTCCCCTTCCTGAGTCGTGGCTGCTGCTGGCGTGGTTTTTCTCTCAGGGGCTTTTTCATCGATGGACTCGATTTGCAGAAATGTCAGATCCTGCCGGTGTCCTTTAAGTACTTCATATCCCTTTCTCCGCTTTTTCTTAAAAACCATTACTTTATCGCCACGTGGATGAGCAAGTATTTTTGCAGTAACCCTGGCACCTTTCAGTACAGGCTCTCCAACCAGTATTTTCTCTCCCTGATCAATCAGTAATACCTGATCAAAATCCACCACAGCGCCTTCATTTCCGGCAAGGCGGTGAACATATATTTTTTGTCCCGTTTCAACTTTAAATTGTTGTCCTGCAACATTTACAATGGCATACATCTTGAACTCTTTTTTCAGTTTTTTAAGATTTGGTTTGCAAAAATATAAAAATTAATTGATATACAAACTATTTCACACCTAATACAACCTGTTTATGAATGCAGAATGGGGTCTTTCCGAATTCTGTCCGGCTCTCTTGCGGTTCGTTAATAATCCAATCCGGCATGCACCCCGGAAGGACATGTTCTATAACAATATGAGCAATCTGACAATTTGGATCATATATGCTTTATTTGGAAAAAATGATTTCATTATATTTGCAGGAACAGACCCTTCATACTAACCATCTTTTGGACTTTAATTAAATGGGTAAAATCAAGTTGAATGTGTTGGGTATTTCATACAGTCAGACACAAACCGGCGCTTATGCCCTGATTCTGACTGAAGAAAATGGAAACCGGAGAATCCCCATAATCATTGGAGGCTTTGAGGCTCAGGCCATAGCCATTCAACTGGAAGGTTTGAATCCGCCACGCCCCCTTACCCATGACCTGTTTCATAATTTTGCCCAGGCCTACGACATCCAACTGCTCGAAGTTAATATTTACCGTTTATCCGAGGGTGTTTTTTATTCTAAACTACTTTGTAAAGACAGTCATAAAGAGCTTTCTGTTGACGCCAGAACATCCGACGCCATTGCCCTGGCTCTGAGGTTTAAATGTCCTATTTACACCTCGGAAGATATCATCAAGCAAGCAGGGATCATCCTGGACGAAAACCAGGTTCTTGAGGATGAACTGGAACAGGATGAATTATTTCCTTCCGAATCTGAAAATCTTCGTCCGGGCACCGAACTTGCCGAATATACCATCCAGGAATTAAAATCCATGCTTGAAGAGGCCGTCAAAAAGGAAAATTATGAAAAGGCTTCCATAATCAAGGATGAGATCAACAAAAGGAAAAAAGACTAAGCCTACTTTTATGAGAAAAAAGACTGAGCTGGCATGCACCATTGTATTATTTATACTGTCAATATACACTCCTTTTCTTCATGCACAAGAACCGGTGCAGGTTATCTCCGACACCATTGGTACAAGCATTGAAACGATTCACCAATCTGCCCTCCCTGAAATTGATACTGTTGCCCGGTCAAATGAAGGCCATTCTCAAATACTGCTTGGCAATGATCCGTCGGGCTCAGGGCTTACTCCCGGAAGTCTGCTGCGCGGACTTCTTGGATTACTGATCCTTATTGCATTGGCATATCTGTTTAGTACAAACCGTAAAGCCATATCCTGGAGGGTTGTGGCAACCGGCCTGACGATTCAAATCCTCCTGGCTCTGGGCATACTGCACATCCCGTTCATTCAGGCCATATTTGAATATGGTGGAAAGGTATTTGTAAAGATTCTGGATTTTACCAATGCCGGCACAAGGTTTCTATTTAAATCCATGGCTACAGGAGAAATTGAGAAACCACTCCTTACCTTCGCAATTACCATATTGCCTACATTAATCTTTTTCTCCGCACTGACCAGTGTGCTGTTTTACTTTGGGATCATACAGAAAGTGGTGTATGTCTTCGCCTGGGTTATGACCAGGCTCATGAAACTTTCCGGTGCAGAAAGTCTTTCTGTTGTCGGAAATATATTTCTGGGTCAGACAGAATCTCCCTTTATGATCAAAGCCTATCTTGAAAAAATGAACCGTTCTGAGATGCTGCTGGTGATGGCCGGAGGAATGGCGACTTTGGCGGGGGGCGTACTTGCTGTGTATATTAATTTTCTCGGTGGAGACGATCCCGTGCAAAGGCTCTATTTTGCAAAACACCTGCTAACCGCTTCAGTAATGGCTGCCCCGGGGGTTATTGTAATTTCCAAAATTCTGGTGCCCCAGACTGAAAAAATAGAAAAGGAGGCCATCATATCTAAGGAGGGCATTGGTTCAAACGTTTTGGATGCCATCTCCAACGGAACTAAAGAAGGTGTCAGGCTGGCAGTAAATGTGGCTGCCATGCTCCTGGTATTTCTGGCCTTCATTGCCATGATGAACTACATCTTGTTGAAGGTCGGGGACTGGACCCACCTGAATCAGGTTATACTGAATATTTCAAACGGTCAATACAACTCGCTTTCACTGGAGTTTATTCTGGGATATGCTTTTGCACCGCTGATGTGGCTGCTTGGTGTCGGTGCTGAGGACATAACACTTGTAGGCCGTGTACTTGGAGAAAAGATAATACTCACCGAATTTGTTGGCTATATCAGTCTTGCCGACCTAAAAGATGCCGGTGCCTTTATGCATCAGAAATCAATAATAATGGCTACCTATATGCTTTGCGGTTTCGCAAATTTTGCTTCTATTGGCATACAAATTGGTGGAATCGGAGCCCTGGCTCCCGGACAAAAATTATTGCTTTCAAAATATGGTATGAGGGCCCTGCTTGCAGGCACCCTTGCCTCACTTCTGTCAGCAACTATCATTGGCGTGATCCTGGGATGAATCTGAAAATTCCGGAAAATATTAATAAAACCAAACAATACTGCTTACATGAATAAAATTGTCGTTCTCGGTGCCGGTCTTGTGGGAAAAGCAATGGCTATAGACCTCCGGAAAAACCACCAGGTAACTTCTGTGGATATCAGTGCTGAAACCCTGAAAGAGCTTGAACCGTTTGGGATCCAAACACAGAAGGCCGACCTCTCAACCGAAGATGCCATCATTAATATTGTTAAAGATTGCGATCTTGTTATCGGTTCCGTCCCGGGATATATGGGGTATCATACCATAAAAAGTGTGATCAGGGCCGGTAAGGATATGGTAGATATTTCCTTTATGCCACAGGATCCTATGGACCTGGATGAAATGGCCAGAGAAAAAAATGTTACGGTTGTATTCGACTGTGGGATAGCCCCGGGTATGAGCAATGTGATTCTTGGATACCACAATCGTGAATTTGATGTGAAGAAATTTGAGTGCCTGGTTGGAGGATTGCCGGTAATCAGAGAGTGGCCATTTGAATATAAAGCCGTTTTTTCTCCGATTGATGTCATTGAAGAATACATTCGCCCTGCACGTTTTGTTGAAAATGGCACTGTGGTCACTCGTGAAGCTCTTTCCGATCCTGAATTGGTGCATTTTAAAGGATTGGGAACCCTGGAATCCTGGAATTCTGATGGTTTGCGTTCACTCATCTCCACCATGAACATACCCAACATGATTGAAAAGACGTTGAGATATCCGGGAACCATTGAATACCTGAGGGTCCTTAGGGAATCCGGGTTCTTTTCTTATGATGAAATTGACGTTTCAGGGAAAAAAATCAGACCCATCGATCTGACTGCCCGTTTACTTTTTCCAAAATGGAAACTGCAACCGGGCGAGGAAGATTATACCGTTATGAGAATAGCCATTTCAGGAATTAAAAATGGAACTGATACATCCTGTGTTTACAATCTTCTTGACCGTTTTGAAAAAGAAACCGGCACTATTTCCATGGCCCGTACCACAGGATATACCTGTACTGCTGTTGCCAATCTCCTGCTTGAAAACCACTTTACCGGAAAAGGGATCATTCCTCCGGAATACCTTGGGGAATCTCCCGGAAATTTTAATTATATATTAAAATACCTCAATGAAAGAGGGGTTTGTTTTCAGGTGGAATAGCATTAATCCTGCGTTCTGATGAATTATCAGCCTCTTATGGATTCCTGCTTTCGCAGGAATGATATGTGATCTGACTTTTAAGACGGCTCCCTGGGAGTGGCAAAGGAAGAATATTCTTGCCATTTTGCTTCCGCCGGATAGCAAGGAGTTATTCAACAAAAAATGGTTATCTTCGCACCACTTTTTTGTGGAATAATCTGAAATCAAAATATCATGAGAAAATTATGGCTATTTATACTTGTTCTCATCTCAGTGGTGGGATGCAGCACTAATAAGTCCGGCTTTGAATTATCAGGGAACCTTGAGAATTCAAACGGAGAAGTGCTGGTTTTGAAAATGATGACAATGAACAATCTGGAGATAGTGGATTCAGCCAAACTGGATGAATCAGGAAAATTTACTATAACAGGCAAACTGGAAGCACCGAATTTTTTCATCCTTCAGAAAGATGCGAACAATTACATTACCCTGATCATGCATCCGGGAGAAAAGGTTCAAATTTCAGGAGATGCTGCAAAAAACCTTATTGATAATTACGAGATTAAAGGATCTGAAGATTCCAGATTACTGAAAGAATATACAGGAAGGTTGAGGGCTTCCATTCTGGAATTATCGGATATGGGGAAGGTATATCAGGACAGCATAAACAGTCCGGGTCTGCCGCAACTTATTGAAGAATTTGATGTCCGCTCAAATGAAATTGGTGAAGAAATGCGGGCATTCACTCTCAACTTTATTGACGCCAATACAGGGTCCATGGCCACACTGATGGCCTTGTATCAACAACTCGCCCCACAGCAATACATCCTGGATCCCTTTACAGATATAGCTTATTATGAAAATGTGGATTCCATACTCTATGGTAAATACCCTGAATCAGAACCGGTGCAAACATTGCATCAACATGTTGCAGATTTTAAAGAACAGATTAAGATCATGGAAGTCCGGGATGGCATCCTTGGAATTGGTGCAACACCTCCGGATATTGCCCTTCCGGATCCAAATGGGGATACCCTCAGGCTCTCAGACCTGAGAGGCAAGGTAGTATTGCTGGATTTCTGGGCTGCCTGGTGCGGACCATGCAGAAAAGAGAATCCGAATCTCGTAAGTAATTATAAACAATTCCATAAAAAGGGCTTTGAGATATTCCAGGTGTCTCTGGATAAAACTAAAGAAGACTGGCTTAAGGGTATCGAAGACGATAAGCTCCAGGACTGGCTACATGCCAGCGACCTTCAATTCTGGAATTCATCTGTCGTTCAGGCATATAATATTGAAAGCATTCCTGCAAGTTTTCTGATCGACCGCGATGGCAGAATCATAGCCAAAGACCTGAGAGGAACTTCTCTGGGAATTAAACTTGCCGAACTGTTTTCTGAATAATCAACTCTTTTGACAAAATCATTTTAGTTCCATGAAGAAATTCATGTTTGTATTGATCCCTTTCCTGTTCCTGGGATGTGGCAAAAAAGACGGCATCATTATTACAGGATATGTTCCGGAATCTGCCGGAAAAATTATCTTCCTGGAGAAAACAGGCATTGGAACTCCTCAACTATTGGATTCAGCCAGAATCAAATCCTCCGGAAAATTCAGGATGCACATCCCCATTGAAGAACCCGAATTCCTCCAGTTGGGATTCAATACGAATAATTATATTTCTCTTCTCCCGGAACCAGGCGAAATCATTCACATCGAGTTTGCCGTACCATCACTGCCTGAACAGTATCAAATCTCAGGATCAAAAGGATCCGCCCGGATGCAAATCCTCGACCGGAGATTAAGAAAAACCATTGAAGAAATAGATTCACTGACCGGTCTGTTCAGGGAGAAGATGGATGAGCAGGGATTTGATTCTGTTGAACAGAGACTCAATAATGAATACCAGGAAACGATACGTGAACAACGAAAATTTTTAATAACATTTATACTGAACAACCTTCATTCCCTGGCCTCAATAAAGGCATTATATCAGCAGTTTGATAACCAGACTTTCGTATTGCAGGATTATAAAGACCTGCAATACATGAAACTGCTTTCAGACACCTTAAGTGTCTACTATCCTGAATCCAGACATGTCAGGGCTTTGACTTCAAAATTGAACCAGGATCTTACACAGTATAACCTGTATCGCATTACTGAATTGACGGGTGGTGAGGCAAGCAATTACATAAATATCAGCCTTCCAACCCCTGAGGGAGATACCATCAGTTTATCATCATTTACCGGACATTACATTCTTCTTTCATTCTGGGCATCATGGGATAAAACCAGTGTTGCCGAAAACCTGAACATTAAAGCCGTATATAACAAATACCATTCTGAAGGTCTGGAAGTTTTTCAGGTATCATTCGACAATAATAAAGAAGACTGGAAGAAAGCGATCTACTTTGATGAGCTTTCCTGGACCAATGTGAGCGACCTTTCCTATCCGAATTCACTGGTTTTTAACCTCTATAACATCCAGAAGTTGCCTGCAAACTATCTTCTTGACAAAGACGGGGTGATCATAGCTAAAGATCTTCTCGGGAAAGCATTGCATATTAAAATGGAACAACTATTTAAGTATTAATCCGGGATACTTCTTTAAAAAAAATATTCCCTCTTAAGAGAATTCACTAAATTTGATGCCCGGGGAAAATTATTAAATTTGACTGCTGCCAAAAATATTTATTTTGCTTCTGATGTTCATCTTGGATCTCCGGATCTGAAATCCAGTCTTGAACGTGAGAAGCGCTTCGTACTCTGGCTTGATTCAATAAAAGAGGATGCATCGACAATTTTTCTCCTGGGCGACATCTTCGATTTTTGGTTTGAATACAAAAGAGTGGTGCCACGGGGATTTACAAGGCTGCTTGGAAAAATTTCCGAAATCACAGACAAGGGCATCCCGGTCCACTTTTTCACAGGGAATCACGACATCTGGATCTTTGATTATTTACCTCAGGAAACCGGGATCATCCTGCACCGGGAATCACTGACCTGGGAACGGGGAGGTAAAAAGTTCATGCTTTCACATGGCGACGGACTCGGGCCTGGAGATAAAGGTTATAAATTCCTGAAAAAAATATTTACCAACACCCCTTTACAATGGATGTATGCACGTCTGCATCCAAATTTTGCCATATGGCTGGCAAGAAAATTCTCAGAGGACAGCCGGCAATCCAGAGTGTCTTCAGTATTTCTTGGTGAAGACAGGGAAAGGCTGGTGCAGTATGCATACAAGGTCCTGGATTCTGAACACTTTGACTTTTTTATTTTCGGTCACCGGCACATTCCGGTTGACATAACCCTCAGGAACGGTTCCCGTTTCATCTATCTTGGCGATTGGATCACCCACTTCACTTATGGTGTGTTTGACGGGGTTGATTTTTCCCTAAAAACTTTCAAATAATCATACCCGGTAAAAGGCTGCTCAAGTGTATCATTCCCTTGTAAGAGGAAATCCAGGATATCTGCCTGGAAATCAAATGGATACTGAAACTCCTTTCCGTTATAAAGATACTTATTCTCACTTGTGCGTACTTTTTTGCTGACAT
>CAYOFK010000070.1:0-14643 GCA_964403185.1 uncultured Rikenellaceae bacterium
GGGCGGTCCGGCAGGGCTCATAATTAAGAATGGCTACATCATTGCCGAATGGGGTGATGTGGACCGCGTGGATATGACTTTCAGTGTTACGAAAAGTTACCTTTCAACGGTTGCCGGGATGGCCCTGGATGAAGGACTGATCACAAGCATGGATGACAGAGTTGTGAACTATGTTTGGAATGGTACGTTTGAAGGGGATCATAATAAAAAAATTACGTGGGACCACCTCCTGACACAATCATCCGACTGGAGCGGTTCACTTTTTGGAATGTACGACTGGGCCGACCGCCCACCACGTGAGGGAGGCATAGATGACTGGAAAAATCGTCGTTTGAACGAACCGGGAACCGTGTACGAATATAATGATGTACGAGTAAATGTGCTGGCCTACGCACTTCTTCAGGTTTGGCGCAAACCCCTGCCACAGGTGCTGAAAGAGAGAATCATGGATGCCATTGGCGCCTCCACCACCTGGCGTTGGTTTGGTTATTCCTCATCCTGGGTAAACATGGATGGCTCAAGAGTGCAATCGGTAAGTGGCGGAGGACATTCCGGAGGCGGCATGTTTATCAATACACGCGACCAGGCCCGCTTTGGTTTGCTCTTTTCGAGAGATGGCAACTGGGAGGGAAAACAACTCATTTCAAAAGAGTGGATCGGAATGGCAACTGTCTCTTCCGGGGCATTTGAAAGTTATGGATATATGTGGTGGCTGAACAAAGGCCGCAGGCAATGGGAGGGGGTAGCGGAGACGGTATTTTATGGGGCCGGATTTGGTGGCAATTATGTGATTGTTGACCGGGAACACGACCTGGTGATTGTTACACGATGGCTGGAACCCTCAAAGCTGGGTGAATTTGTTAAACTGGTAATGGAGGCAGTTGGAAACTGATAAGGATGAGACTTACCGGAAGACCCTGTAGAGCGACTTTCCAAAGTCGCTCACATCCCCCAAGGGATTTTCTGTTAATAAACCCGACTTCAGGCATCAACTTTAAAGCATCTGTCCTGAAATTAGCTTTAATGAGTGTTTCTCCAAAACACAATCGACTTTGGAAAGCCGATCTACAGAAAGTCCGTTAACGGCTTCGGAACAATGAAACAATGTAACAATTCGGCAATCTGCCCCCGTAATCATACTAATGGATTTGCAATACCTGGCAGGTTCTTTTTTATAATTTATTCGTTATACGTGAACTATGCTACTCCTAATTATTAGCAGGAAAGAGCAGCTAGGAACCGACAGAAATGTTTACTCTCCTGGTGGCAGTGCCGCCGTTCTTCGAGTTTACTTTCACATCAATCCAGCCTTTGGCCCCCTCTAGTTTTATGAGGCTCCTGAAAACCACTGTTTCCTTTCCTTTAAGTCTGAACTCTGTGGTCATGCCAGAAACCGGCTTAAAAGTGGTACTCCGGTTGGTGGGTTCAAACAGGTTGTAATCTTCAATCAGATCAACCAGTGAAACATTCCCGGAAGATTCAATGATGAGCTCGTCTTTAACAGCCCGGTCGAGCTTCAGTGACCGGTCGGAAAAAGTCGGATACACCCGGTCGTTTTTAATCCTGATCTCAACCCAGAAAAGATCCTGGGTGGCAGGCAAAACAGTCACCTCCTCAATTTCAACTTTTGGGAACTGACTGGCACAATACATTACAAACTTAGAATTCTTTTCAGCCTCCATTTCAATATACCGGGCGGGTGGTGTCCTGCGCATATGTTTTTTTGGTGACCCTCCAATCCAGACTTCACCAAGATCGGGATGATCAACTTTGTGGGGATTGATCCAGCCTTCACCTGTAAGATCCAGGTCGATCCAACTCAGATACTCCTCATCGGACACCCGGCCGTCACCGTTCTCATCGGCATCAAAAGCAGGTGATCCCCACAACTCAATAAGATAGGAGTAGGCTCCCAGCATGTAATACGTAGCAGCCGGAGACTGACCGGATAAGCCGGAAAGAACCGGATTGTAATTCTTCAATATCCGGGCGCCCGTTGTGACTATTTCAAGCTGAACATCCAGATCGTGCTGGTACTCCGGCGCTACACGCCGGCTTACCAGTTGTGCATATTTATTTGTTTTTCGCATCTCTTCCAGGCGTGTCTTTACCTGTTCTTCCTGTTGCTGTCTTTGCTGTGAAGTGAGATTTTTTCTGATATCCGGAGGAGCCTGGAACATGATCAGCCTGCCAATATTGTGAAAGTGAAATCCGGCAAAGATGTTGGGATGAGCCAACTGGAATTCAAAGACATTCCTGGTACAGGGCTCAGACATGGGATAGGGATTCCCGGCCTGGAGGTTCCACCCATACGGAAAATTCCGGTTGGGATCGGGGCCGCCAATATCATCCTCGTTGATCAAACCATCCCCATCGTTGTCAAATCCTTCTGATCCGACCATGCGAAACCGGATTCCTTCCTCCGGCGGATCTGAGATCCTGACAAAACGCCGCTTATCAGGCGACAATCTATACTCTCCTTTTGGGTCTTCCACATACATGGATGACAGTTCTCCGTCGCCATCAATATCCTCTGTCTGATCCTCATCATACAAACCATCCCCGTCATTATCTTCCGGCCTGTAGGGCTCCCTTGGATTATTTGGAGTATTGGGGAACTCTACAAAAGAAGCAATGGCATCCACGTTAAGACCGGGTAAAATGTAGAAAGTGGTATTGTTCACCAGCTCATGTACATAGGGATCGTAGTCATACCGTGTAAGCAAATACCAGATCAGGTAGAGGGAACAGTTCACCCCGTTTACCTCATTGCCGTGTATTGCCGCATCCACATACATGGCCGGTTTGTCTGAATGATTGCCTGTGGACTTTGAGGTTATGGTCATCAGGTACTGATCCCTGCCCATACGGCTTTTTCCAATACTTTCAATATCAGCTAAATGGGAATATTTTTTTTGAATATCCTTCATGATGCCGGTCCATTCGGGGTAGGTATAGTACCGTTTCCAGCTAATATTGAAATCATTTTCACCATGGTAGCCCCCGGGACTGGATTGCAGTTTATCCTGTGCATACATTTCTCCACCATTGTTAGTGAACAAAAGTCCGGCGAGGAGTATGCCTGCCATTTTAAAGATAGGTTTAAGTGTTTTCATGGTTTGGCCTCCTATTTAATGGTTATATTCTTAACTTTTGTACCACCCTTTTGGGATGCAACCACCACCTTTAAAGTGGGGGTTCCTTTCACAGCCACCAACCATTTAACCGTCCGGTCAGATCCGGTTTGCTTCTTGCCAGGCTGGTCGTAACTTGGCCTTCTGAATCTTCTGAACATAGGATAGTACGGGGAGGATGGGGGCATTCCGGACACGGATGGTTGTGATGGTCCGGAAGGACGGGCTTTATATCCCGGGATCTTTTCGGTTCCTTCCAGAACACCCAACTTCTGATAGGGAGTCCCCTGAAGGAATTCAATCTCATCAGTATTCCCCAAAAGCCAGATGACATCCGGACGGTTTCCTGACAGGGTTGAACCCCGGGCAACATGGGTGGCCAGGGCTCCGGTATTCTCAATTTTGGCAGTGATTTCCACAACTCTGTACTTGCCAATGGATTTTCCTTTTTGTACCCTTACAGGATCTCCATCAGATTGAACTGAAGCACTTTGGGCCCGGTCTGTCGTATACAACACCCTGGCACTCACATCCTTGATCTCTACCTCCGGCAATAAAGTGGCCCTGAAATATTCAAATTGCCAGTGCTTTTCACAGACATTCAGCAAAGGTTCACCGGGATAGGCATTGTTGCTTCTGTATTGTGGCACCCATCCGCCAACCTCTCCGTCTCCAAGATCAGGATGCCTGAATGCCTTCCAGTCAATAAAGTATTTGCCATCGTAATGTTCATCCTGGTATTTTAATAAGGCACGCATGCGCTGCTGGTATCTGTTGTCGCCTTCAAGCTCCGGGAACCCAGGGATGTCCTTTTCCGGATTCCACAATTCAGTGGTCGTTGCATACACACCATATTGCATATACATCCAATCAGAGGCCATTCCAAAACCATACCTGCGATCGGCTTTCTCATTATAGCTGACCCGCCATCCTCTTGGCAGTTCATAGCCCCTTTGAGTGGCATACTTGTTTTTTGAGGTCTTTTTCAATGCTTCCTTATAATCACTCAGGGAATCTGGGCAGGTCCAGGCTTTTGGAACCGTTTCACCGATGATCTCAAGATACTTCCTGCCCATGATCATGTCGTAAACAGCAACATCTTTAGGATGCAGTTTTGTATGCGAACTGGTTCCCAGAGGACGGTAGGTAAAACCGCCTGAGGTATGAAAATTCTGGGCCATCAGAATGTTTGTGTGATTTGTGAAAAATTCAGCAACAGCCCTGGTTTCAGGAGCCGAAGTGGGATAGGAGCCGGATCCGCCCTGCAAGCCGTCATCATTAAACCAGACTTCCGGAAAGTTCCTGTTCAGGTCAATCCCGGCTTCCGGATCTTCTCCACGTTTGCCGTCCTTATCATTATCTATGTCCTCACTTACAACGGTCCAGCGCTCTTCTGAGGTTTCTTCATTTTTTCCAAGTCTGACCATCAGGCGGGAATCCAAAGTGTCAATGATATACCGGCCTTTGGGATCTTTATAACGGAATTGAGTGATGATTCCGTCTCCATTGATATCATCCGGCCCGTCCTCATTGATCTTTCCGTCTTCATCATCATCCTTTTTCATGCTGTTATACCGTTGTGGAATCCCCAATTCAACACTGTTGTATACACCATCAGGATTGATCATGGGACAAATGAAAAAAACCTTATTATCTATAAGGCCTGTAACCGCTTCATCTCTGCCGTAACCGGTAAGCATTTTGTCAATGATATACAGACAAACTTCGGTTCCGGTATATTCATTCCCATGGGTACTGCCCGAGATCCATTGTCCTGGTTTTCCCAGGTATCCGGGTGTTTCAGGGACATTCTGAACATTTTCTTTTCTCATGTTCCTGAGTGTTACATGAGCATCCAGTGTGGTTCCGGTTTTCCTGTTTGTGATGATCAGTACAGTAATCGGACGGTTCATGGAGCTTTTGCCTATCTCAATCAATTCAGTAATGTCCGGATAAGCTTTTGCCACATCATTTAAATACTTTGTTGTGGCAGTGTATCCATGGTAGGCATCGAAAGATACCGGAACCTTTTGAGCAAAGACGTGCGACAGGGATGTGCATGAAAAGATCATGAACAATACCGTGAGCGCTAAAATAGATTTCCCTCTGCGAAATCCCATAATTGTGACCTCCTTTATTTAATGAGTTAGAAAATTGGGTGTGTTCATCTGTTCGGCTAATATATCCTTATTATTTTTTAAATAATATGATCTAAAACATAAATGAATTAACAGTCGATCGGCGCGGGTATATGGAATTTGTTTTGTCGAAATCCGCTAAGCGCTTTGAAAGCGCTAAGCGGCTGAACCCTGGCAAGCCGGCCCCCAATTTTCCTCCCAGCTCTGCGCCCTGCGCCCGGAGGCCGGACGGGCAGGAATGAGCCAGGCAGAGCGAAAGGTGGGGATTGATGAAACCGGCTGCCATGATCATGCCTATGATAACATCATGCTGATCTTTTTTTCAATTGTTTTATGAAAATCCTGGCAACAAGCCGAGATTTGAATCATATAGGTATCCGGTATCCTGAATTTCAGTTCAATGGCAACATGCTGATCGCATGTGGGGCATTTTAAATCAGAAATGCTGGATGTAATAATACCGGAATAGGTCTTTGCCATTTGTGGTTTTGGTTTCCCGTCAGGGTTCTTGAAGACGATCTTTAGCATGGGTTCATATTATTTTTGTAAGTTACCATAAATTATCCGGAAGATGAAGAATGAAAAAAAATGGACCACTAAAAAAATTCCCGGCCAGGCAGGAAGAACCGTTATTGTTACCGGTGCTAACACGGGTATTGGATTTGAGACCGCAATAATTCTGGTACAAAAAGGAGCAGAAGTGATCCTGGCCTGCAGAGATGCGGAAAAGGCCAATGAAGCCGGGGAGCGGATTCAAATGCCGGGTCTCAAAGGGAAACCGGTAATCATGACCCTGGATCTTTCGGACCTGGAATCCATACAGGTTTTTGCAGACGAATTTAAAGGGAAGTACTCGGCTCTGGATTTGCTGATAAATAACGCGGGCGTGATGATGCCGCCGTTTTCCAAAACAGTGCAGGGATTTGAACTTCAGTTTGGTGTGAACCATCTGGGACATTTCGCACTGACCGGCCTTCTGATGAACCTGCTGATGAAAACAAGGAGTTCAAGGATAGTGACGGTTTCCAGCATGGCACACCTGTTGGGTAAAATTAATTTCGATAGTTTCAACGGAACGGGTAAGTATAATGCTTCCCGTGAATATGGCCAAAGTAAACTGGCCAATGTGCTTTTCACAAAAGAGCTGCAGAAACGGCTTGAACTGCGCCACAGCACTACCATTTCCCTGGCCTCCCATCCGGGCTGGACTCAGACCGATCTGCAACGGCACAGTGGATTTTTCAGGTTCCTGAATCCTTTCTTCGGGATGAAACCCCGGCAGGGTGCGTTGCCAACTTTAAGGGCAGCAACGGATTCTGAAGCTGAAGGCGGGGCTTTTTACGGTCCCGATGGCTGGCGTGAAATGAGAGGTTATCCGCAGGCTGGCTGCAAAACAAATCCTCTTGCTCTTGACAGGGAACTGGCCATTAAGCTTTGGAAAAAATCTGAAGAGCTGTCAGGAGTGAAATACGATATATAAAATAATGCACTCATTGAGTATCAGCGTATAGATTCATGATCGTAGTGAGTACTGTTAAAAATCCTATCTTTAGGAGTTTGTCCACCAAAAGTTAATAATCGTGAAAGACCGCAGACTCCTGATGATACCGGGTCCCGTTGAATTTGAACCTTCTGTTCTGCAAGCAATGGGGGCGCCAACCAACAGCCATGTAGCGCCTGATTTTATCGAAACATTCGGACATGCACTGGAATGCATGCGTGAGGTTTGGCTTTGTCCGTCAGGTCAACCATTTATTATAGCCGGTTCCGGAACCCTTGCCATGGACATGGCAGGCTGCAATCTGATTGAACCGGGAGATAAAGCCCTGGTGATCTCAACCGGATATTTCGGCACCCGCTACGCCGGGTTGCTTAAGCGTTACGGAGCGGAAGTGACTCTTCTGGAAGCACCCATTGGCAATCTTGTACACGAGGAGGAAATTGAACGGAAATTGAAGTCAGATGATTATAAACTACTGACCTTTACACATGTGGATACCTCCACCGCCGTAAGAGTGGACCCGCAACTCATGGCCGGACTTGGAAAAAAATACGGTGTACTTACCGTATTGGATGGTGTTTGTTCAGTGGCAGGGGAGGAGATCAGACAGGAAGACTGGGATATTGACGTGGTACTTACGGCCTCACAGAAAGCCATCGGTGTGCCGCCCGGACTGGCACTCCTTGTTGCTTCAAGAAAAGCAATGGATGCATGGAAAAACAGGAAAACACCTGTCATGAACTATTATGCCGACTGGAACAACTGGCTGCCAATCATGGAGGCCTATGAAGCCCGGAAACCTTCCTACTTCGGAACCCCTGCTGTAAACCTGATTGAAGCCCTGGATATCAGCCTCAAAAATATTCTCAGGGAAGGCATGGAACAACGGTTTGCCAGACATGAACGTACAGGAAATGCTGTCAGGGCCGGACTCAAAGCTTTGGGGCTGGATCAGGTCCCCCGATCCGGCGAAAATGCAGCAAACACCCTGTCCGCGCCAAAATATCCCTTAAATATCTCAGGTTCCGAATTGCTGCCTGCCATCTCAAAAGCCGGAGTCATACTGGCAGGCGGGTTGCACCCGGATAATAAAAATGAATACTTCAGAATCGGACATATGGGCGCCGTTTCTCAAAATGATATCCTGGCAACCCTGGGCGCCATTGAATCCGGACTGAAGGCGTGCGGATATGACTTTATGAGTGGATCGGGTATGCAGGCGGCGGTCCAGATCCTTACCAATTATTCTGTGAACCATGCATCTGATTCATTTTATAATGACAATGCGTAGCGCATAGCTCTTTTCTGTCCCTGCAACAGTAAGGACATACAACCCTCCCGGTATGTTCCCGAGATCAATTTTGAATGAGCCTTTGCCCTGATGTGGTGACATCCAATCCATCACTGCTTTGCCCTGCATGTCATGCAAGTATATCCTTTTGATGCCATGTTTGAACAACCCGTCTGATGCCGCAATATACACATGGCTGCTTGCCGGATTGGGGTAAATGACCATTCCTTTCCCGGACAGGATATCCTCCAGTCCGGTGGCCAGGATCTGGAAGCTGATCTTTCCGATGTAAACCGTCGACAATATATTGATGGAATCATTTGACTGGTCTATGGTTAGCAGAGGATTTGCTGCATCCATTGGTATGCCCTGATAATCGACAATAAAGATGTATGATCCATCTTCAAGACCGGTGAATTCAAAATACCCGGCAGTATCGGTTACGCTGTAGCCGGCCAATTCACCCGTTCCTGAGTTAACCAGGTAGGCAAATATATTTTCAAGGGCATCACCTGCCTTCGTTGATGTACCGGTTGATACGGTGGTGTGTTTTAGTCCTTCTTCCTCCTGAAGATTCCCGTTTATCTGACCATCTCCCGTTCCATCTTCCGGCTTGTTGACCATATGGATATCCTGTCCTGTCAGATCAGTATTTGCAGTGACAAAGGAGGCTTCTGCAAGGGTCAGGACGTTTCCAAGGTAGGTGGGTAATCCGCCGGGATACAGAACAGAATCGGGAGTGAATCTGACAGTATAATCTTCCTCAATTAAATCCGTGAAACTGTAATCATTCATTCCGTCAACTATGAGTTGATTCCCGGAATTGGGATCCCCTGAGGTAAAAAGATACAATGTACCTTTTGTTATATCCACCAAACCATCTTCATCAAAGATCTCCCCGGACAGGCTATATAAATTACTCTCATATGCTGCTCCGGTCAATGGAATGTTCAGGGTGGGTTCATCCGAATCGTTTGAACTAACCTGCAATGCAGCCCGTTTTGAACCGGCAAATACCGGAGAAAACCATATTGTGTCATGGCAGCTTTCACCGGCCGTAAGTGTTCCTGAACACCCCGTATTTCTGAATTCATAAATATCTGCTCCTATTATGGAAGTGTTACTGATCACCAGGTCATTTGTTCCATTATTTGATAAGGTTAAAATAATCATGGAATCTTCTGCCAAGATTGAATTTTGCCCAAAATCAACATTTGTTGGATTAACCTGCAGATCCCTCCACGAAGAGTTTCCATATAGATACACCTTTAATGGATTGGAATACAGGGAATTCGAATAAATATTAAGGGTGGCCGAAAAATCACCGGTGGTCGCGGGTATAAAATCAATCTCCATTTCGCATGAATCCCCGGGAAGGATAGTCGTACAGGTATTTCTGAAATCGAATAAACCGGCATTTGTACCTGAAAGTGTAGTATTCGAGATTGTGAGGTCAAGCTGCCCGCTGTTATATATCTTCATGGTCCTGGTTGCGGTTTGATTAAGGTCCTGGTAACCAAAGTCTAACTGTGCGAACTCGGACCTGATCAGCCTCATGCTGGTGTACCCGCTTAAGGCGACTTTCTTATGGGCAGATTCCGGATCATTGGAATAAATGTTGAGGTAGGAGGTATGTGAACCCGTTTTTGTCGGACTCAGTGATACCTGTACCGAACAACTTTCCCCCTGGCCCAGAACAGTACAATCGTGACCCTCAAGATCAAAATCGGTAGGATACACATTACCAAACAGTTCATACCTCACATTGATATCAGAAATAACCAGATCTGCCGTACCGGAGTTCGTCAGGGTAACGGTTTTGATTTCCCCAGATCCAATATTCACATATCCGAATAACACAGGATCGGGAGTTACTGATAATTCCGGAACCGGAGTTGTAGCTCGTAATGGTATATCCATGAACATCTGAGATGCACCGTTAAAGAAAATGCGCAGATAGGTTTTGACCTTCATGCTTATTTCCGGTGAGAACTCAACGGCAATGGAATCTTCCGTTTCAGGATACAGGATCATAGTAATGTCCTGAATGGTAAAACCATTGCTTTCCAGAACATGAAGGGAGTCAATAGTGATACGTTTTGACCCCGGGTTGAAAACTTTCAGATATTTAATCGCACTTGAATCAACTTTAACCACTCCGAAATCAAGCGAGTCGGGAGTTATGGTAAAGTAGTTAATTGGCGGCCTTTTGGCATATTTAATGACCTCGTTCTGGTATAGCAAATGGATGTTCCCAAAAACGTCCAGGCCCATATCCAACTCGTTCAGCCAGCCGCCGAAGCCTTCATCAATGGTCTGCTTGATCCATGGGCCGGCAATATTGGTTGCATAGCGGACCTCGCCTGTCGGGAAGTGGAAGTAGGAAAGGTGTACCACACCGGACGGTTCCACGGCTATCGCATTGGCACCGCTACCAAAATCACCTTCATCCACCTGTTCATAATGCCATATTCCATCCTTTTTTCCGGCATATTTGATGTTTTCATTATGATCGTCACCGGTGTTTCCCGGATAAACCACGTGAGGGTTATTCATGGAATCCAATCCGATGTCCAGGATCATGCCTTCCATTTGACCGCCGGCCCAGTCCGGTTCAATAAATTCTGAAGCAGACCAGGAATTAATAATTGTATCCTCACTTTTCCGGTAAATAACACCCTGATTGATCCAAAAGTAACTAACATGGGCAAAACCGTCCTTATCAAGGACCATATCGATATGGTCGTAACCACCCTCAACGAAAACTTCCGGGCGGCTCCATTGGCCTGATTTATAATTCATATACTTGTGGGGACTATGGAAGGCTGCCCCGGGTGACTGTTGATACAGCATGTGCAAACTGCCCATGTCATTGATGTCCATTGCAATGCTCGAAAAACCTGAATCGGACAGGGCTATAACCTTATTCTTCCATACTCCGGCATCCTGATTGGTTATATAATGGAGCCATCCATCCGGATTGGCCTCCCAGTTCTGCTCAGAGTAACAAATGTGGACATTTCCGTTCTCATCCAAAAGGATATCGCCGGACTGGATCTCATTAATAGTATCCAGGTATGTATAGTGCCATAATCCCGCCAGGTTCTTATACGTATAGACGGTGCTGTCATCTTCGGCAAAAAACACATGGACCTTCCCGGATGGTTCCACAAACATGGAGGGCTGATAGCCTTTGCCAATGATCTGACCCACCACCAGTTTGACCATTGTGGATTCTTTTATTGTGTTGTTCGAGGGATCAGGATCAAATCCGGTGCCTGAAATTTGTGCTTTAAAGTGAAGTTTTGTTATGGTAAATGTTTTCAGGTAAATTTCAAGGGTTGCCGATGAGTCGTTGGGCAAGGTTCCCAGAGCCCAGGTAAGTGTTAATCCGTTTTTTGTAAGGGTTCCCTGGGTCAGGTTGGTATCTGAAAATTCTGTCTCAAAGGGTAATTCGCAAATAACCTTTGCCAGGTCTTCAGTATCAGGCCCTTTATTGGTTGCCGTAAGAATGTATTTTAAGGTTTTTCCAACACTGATTGGATCTGTGACTTCAGTGATTTGCAGTGAAAGGTCGGTTCCGGGTGGGCGGTCCCAGATATAAATATCGCCTCCGTCATTTCGACGGTCTTCCCACACAATGCGGCCCTTTGAAGTGCGGGGATTGACCTGGTCACTATCGGCAGTACAAATGGGTATCACATCCCCATAAAATTTATTATTGAATTTATAAGCATAGATATCCACAGAACCATCTTTATCCTCCTGGTAAACAAGCTGGTCATCAGTAATGTGCGGGTTGGTCTGGTTGCCTGAATACCCCAGTTGAACTTTCTGGATCCATGTCGAATTCAGGAGGGTGGTCCACATATAGATATCCCAGTTCCCATTACGGTTGTCCTGCCAGAAGATCCTGTAGTTGGAGTGAACATCAACGACCGGGTGTGTCTGATCATTCGGATCTATGCAAACCTCAAATTCTTCATCCTGGTAAATTTTATAACCATAAATGTCAGGGTTTCCGTGACGGTGATCTTCCCAAACAATAATATTACCCGAAACAGATGGGTTGGTTTGTTTTCCTGAAGCTGTACATATTGCTTTTTCCTGCATGGTTTCGAGATCATACATATAAATATCCCAATCACCTGAACGCATATCGGCCCAGACAATTTTTGTCCCGTCAATTTCCGGGATAGTCTGGACTCCCGGATCATCGCAGATGCTTTTCAGGATTCTTCCAACCACGGAGGGATACAGGGCGTAAATATCGCTGTTCCCATTTCTGGCATCTGCCCAAACAATACTTTTTCCTGACACAACCGGCTTTCCCTGCCAATTGATGTCAGTGATCAGAGAGTCCTCAGTTTCCGTTTCCAGGTCATAGGAAAATATATCAGCGTTGCCATTCCTGGTATCCTGCCATACCACAAGTTGGTCATCAATGTCAGGTAGTGACTGGGTGCCTGGCACTGAAATCAGAGGCACCTCTACGAAGGGTGACATGGTTTTAAGTTCTTTAGATAACGTAGCGCTCGGGTTTCCTGCCTCATCTTCTGCCTTTATCTCATAGAGGTAAACCGTTCCGCCTTCAAGGTCCTCATCAAGTATATTCCGCATATAATACTGGAACGTCCCGATCAGTTCACTATCCCTGTATACCTGGTACTTAATAACACCCCAGTCATCTTCGGCCTCCGGCCAGTGGAATGCCAGCGAGGTTTCGGTAATGGAATCAGTCAGAATTTCAGTTCCCAAAGGCCAGGAGGGAGGATTATCACCGGCGGTAAGTTGGATTAATTGCGGACCATCAACAGTCCATTGATCCGCTTCATCACCGGCTTCTACTTTCAGGGTGTATGATGTGGCCGGATCGAGACCGGCAAGTGTATATGTGGTTGTACCGAATACCTCTGCCTCCATTGTTCCGTTAATAAAGATCCTGTAGGTTAATTCAGGGTCGTGATCATCCGAGGCACCCGACCAGGTTAACGACATTCTTACCCCCTGAACATCCGAAGCGGTAAGTATGCTGCCGGTCCAGATTGGGGGAGTATCCGAAAGTGTGGTTGCCTGGGTTGAGGGGCCATCAGAGCTCCAGTTGCCGGCTTCATCACCGGCTTCAATTTTAAAGGTATAGGGAGTTTCAGGTGACAGACCGGTGATCTGTACCTGGGTCATGTTTTCAATCTCTTTTACAGGTAACCCGTCCTGAAGTATTTTGTAATAAATGGTTCCTTTTGCATTCGTGGCTGCATCCCAGCTCAAATCAATACGGGTTCCGGTGATGTTGCCGGCGGTCAACGAAGCTCCCGTCCAGGTTGGAGGGTCTGTGTCATCACAGGGAATATCGGCCACATTGTCAAAAATTTTTACACTGCCGTTAAAATATTTTATGTAATGTCCGTCGGCTTTGGTATACGCTTTACTCATCCCAACTCCACTGCCCGTTTCATCAGGTGTAATATTTTCTTCACTTGTTTTATAAAAAAAACAGGTGGGATCGCTCACCGCATCTTCCCAGGTCCAGAGAAAATAATCCCCACAGGGGCTGAACCTGAAATTCGCACCACCGGTATTTCCGGGAGCTTGTAAAACATATTCATCTGCCGGCTTTTCAAGGTTTTTAACCAGTAGGGTGTAGGTGTTGGAATTGGAAAGCATGGCATGCACGAAGGTCCGGTCCCTGGTGTCCGGACTGAATCCCCACCCGGCCACACTTTCACCGCTGGGAGATCCGACAATGAGAGCCGTAGGGTGATAAACTTCAGTACCTGTTACTGCATCATGAATATAAAGTACAAGGTTTCCCATGTTACCAATGGCGCCATACAACAAGTACTTTCCGTGGGGACTGAACCGCAGCCGTGCAGAGGAAACTTCGGAAGAACCCATATTTACCACCTCAACAGCTTGTTCTCCTTCGACAGAAGGATCCGGATCAAGATTATACAGAATATACCAATGTTTATTATGGATGTCGAATCCATGCATGACAAACCGGTCTTCATCAGGACTGAAGCCCCAGCCAATGGCCGTTGAGGATACGTTAAGAATCGATTTATTATTATGAGAAATGGTGATATTCACCAGATTAGGTGGCATTGCATCCGCAACAACTACCTGGTATTTTCCGTTTTTGGATTGTGCCTCCATAACGGTTATTCCCTGTTCTATATAGATACTTTTACTTGCCGGAGGTTTATAATCGTCATAGGTATCACAGCCGCACTCAACACCCGGATTTTGTCCTTGCAGGGGATAACTTAAACAGAAAATCGTCAATGAGACGAGGATGACCAATGGGCAGGTTCGGATTGTTTTCATGGCATTTGGAGTTATATTCTGATTATCTTTTTGCTGCTGTTTTTGAAAGATTCAATGAATCATCCTGTAGCGTATTATCATGCTATTAAGTTATCTTAAAATGCAGGTGATATATATCCCATGAATATGGTATATTGTCTGCCTCGATACTTACTTTATAAAGGAACTTTTAATGGAAAAGCTAATTTGATCGTATCGGGCTGTCTCAAAAGGTATTTTCCGTTAAAGAAACAAGTTATCAGGCTTTTTATA
>CAYOFK010000071.1:0-14637 GCA_964403185.1 uncultured Rikenellaceae bacterium
GGGTGCCTGCCAGAGCCTAACCTCTGAACCTGACAGTCCGATTGCTATCGTATAATCAATTTCCTGATCGCAGTATTCTGATCTGTTTGAAGCTTAATCAGGTATAATCCCTGCAGCAGTCGGGCAGTATTAAGCTCAAGATGATTCCTTCCCTGAGACAGTTCCTTCATAAGTGAGATCACTATTTTCCCGGAGAGATCCAGAATCTCAATCCTGACAGAACCGGCATTCAGGGCATCAATGGCCAGGTACAGGATCTCATCAGCCGGATTCGGATGGAGGGTCCATTCCGGTTCACCAAGGATCTCATCAACGGATGTCGGGTCAGAGATCAGAATGACCATCCAGGCCGAATCACATAAGCTTGAATTTGCTGTTAAGCACACCTCATAGGTAACCGTATCCAGGCCTGTATAGCCTGCATCGGGGGTATATACAATCTCTTTATTGAGGTTAACGCTTGCAGTACCTTTCCTGGGATCACGAATTTTACTCAGGATATAACTTCCGGGAATTTGATCATTGGCAGTAACATCATAGCTTACCTGAACGTTTAAGTCAGTAGTAACATAATCATTATTACATACCGGAGCATCAATAATGATCTGGCCGTATTTAAAACGTTCTGAAAATTCCTGGTAGTATATATTTGCAATGGTTGAATCATGAATAACAACCGTGTTTTCATCATTCCGGTATTCTGCCGAATTACTCCAATTATGGGACCCGGTAAGTACCAGTGGATCAGATCCTGTATCGGATTGATCAACGATCAGGTACTTGTGATGCATGATACCCGATTCGCCGGATTTTCTGAAGTTAGTGCCAAGAGCGGCCGACAGGGTGTTTACATTGGTTTGCATGTTGGGATCTGAATCATTGTTTACCAGGACTTTCCCTGTAACACCGGCTCCGGCGCGGTCACGGATGGCATAACCAAGATCGGTTCGTGTAGGTATCATGGTGGCAACTGAAAGATCTGTATTTGCAGAGTTGATGGATGTGAGAATTTTCGAGTTTGTGCCGTCAGATGGACTGAAATAGCATTCCACGCGTTTTCCTCCAATAATGAATTCATGAGGTGTGTTGTCGGTCTTGTCAGGTCCGAATTTTGATTTTGCCGGATCAGGTTGCAGTCCTGAACTACCGAACATCTCATCAAATTCTAACCTGTAAGTTTTGGCCAGGCTTTGATCCTGAATAATGATCACATTATTCGGATCAGTATTGATTTGTCCGGAGGTGAAATTTGTTGAACCGGTCCAGACAATAGCATCGTCAGTATCCGGTGAATTTGCATCAAAAACTACAAATTTATTATGCATGATACCGTAATCCGGATAATTGCTGACAGGACTGGTAATTTTTCCAATAGCCCCATCTATCTGACTGATACCTGCATTGTCAGTATTGCTGTCGTAAACGATACGTACTTCCACACCTCGTCCGTGTGCATTATTAAGTGCGGTTGAAATATTTGAAATGCCGGTGTTATTAAAGTTATAAATGGCCAGGTCAATGGTGTATTTTGCACGATCGATATACCTGATCAGTGTGTCATCAATAGTCTGATCAAGCTGGATGGCATCAGTTCCGGCAGAGACCGAAAGGTCTAATGTTCTGTTAAAATATGCGATCATGGCGCCTGTTGACGCTGATTGTGTAATATAGGTTCTGATACTTGAAAAGGCTGTATCCGAACCATCGGTTGAAAAAGCCTGAATGTACAGGATCTCTGAAGGAGACCTTCCGGTCATGACAAAATTGTGATTGGTGGTATTTGTGGCATCAGTTAAGATACCCAACTCCAGGCCAGGTGTATTGCCGTATTTTATTTCAGAGGTACCTGGCATATCCGTTGTCCAGTGGAGGGTAAATCCTGACTGGCTCAAACCGGTCAGGGTAACGGGACTGGTAAGATTGATACTGTTTCCAAGCAGGATGTCATTTTTGTCACGCAGAAGCAACTCATAAGTGCTGTAATGCTGGTGGCAGATGCCTGTCAGGCTGACTTCCCCGCTGGGTATCACCTCCCCGATAAGCGGATGGCCGCTTCTCACATACACGATACCTGACTGGGCGTTTCCGGAAAAGGTATAGGTTCCTGAAGAAAAGGCATTGCCTCCGTCTGCGAATGTCACCTTTTCAATTTTCACCAACTGACTTTCATAGGATTCTCCCAGTTGAGAGGGTGTGATCACTACCGGTGATGGAAGCGCATTTCCTGAGGAATCAACAATCCAGGAGCTAACCGGGTCCAGTTCCAAAAGGTTGTTATAATTTTTAATGGTTCCGCTAACCGTCACACTGTCACCCCTGATAACGGTCTGTCCGAAATTATAATTATACACTGCCATTCCTCCGGTAGTATCCTGCATGTAGCGAATGGTTCCCAGCTCAGAACCATTTGTAATGATGCCTTTGATTTTGACGTTGCTTCCCGGCCCAAGGGCACGGGCATTGGATATGGAAACCACCTGGCCCTGCAGTGTATTGAAACAGGTTACAAGGGAAAATATTAGAATTGCTGATTTGGTTCTCATGATAATCATTGGTGTTTAATCCATTAAAAACTCATTTTGAAGGAAACGGTAAAACGACGGCCCTGGCCAAAAAACACTGTAGCCGACTTGGCATCAAAATCCTGAAAAGGCAATGAATTGTAAGGGTCATTATTAACCGCGTCCGAAATATATTTTGTGTTCAGGGCATTCAGGAGGGTGAATTGCAATCTGAAGCGGATCTTTTTTATGGAAGGGATTTTGAAATTATAACCGGCATGAATATCCAGAAGTTTGTAGGAAGGAATTTTCCATGAATCCACCGGATTGCCAAATTCATCGGTGGTTGATTCAGGGGAAAACTCAGCAAAGTGCCGGCTGAAACTGGTAAATCTGCCATTTATATAGAAACCTTTAAAAGGTTCATACCTCAGGCTTGCCCCAATTTGTGTTTGGGCAGCATCTCCAACATGAATTCCTTTTGCATTAAAATTCAAGACCTTATTAACTGGTTCATAGGTATCGTAATTATAGAACTGCAGGTCCCTGACTTCCTTGTCCCAGGTCCAGTCACCTAAGGAAAAAAGACCCTCGAAGTTGAGTTTTGTAAAGATTTTGTAAATAAAATCCACCTCAAGGCCCATATGCAAAGCATCCATTCCTGCAATATCTGCATACACCCGGATGTTATTGTTTTCAGGTTCGTCCGGGTCAAAGCCAGGTTCATCAGGTTGGAGCACATGGTTTGAATACACCCTGTTTGTCGGTTTATTCTGCCATTGTGTATAGTAGGTATTTACATTCAATGAAAAACGCGGTGAACTATAAGTGTATCCCAATTCCAGGGCTTTAACCTTTTCATTATCGGTATTGTCAGCAAATTCAGTTGTAAATCCTTTATAATAATATCTGTAGGCACGTACTCTGGAAAGATATCCCAGGTTCATGAATACATTTGAATGTGAAGACATGTTGTAATTGATACCACCTTTAAGGGTGAATCCTGGCCGCCTTATCCATGATGAGCTTGATTTATTAAAGTAATCCTCTTTTCCATATCCGTTATATGCAGCGGTAATGTTAAAAAAAGTGGAGATTTTGCCGGTTTTATATTCCACCTGGCCAAACAGGCCGCCCCAGCGGACCAGTCCCCTGTAATAATAATTTACGGTATCGCCAACATACTTCATTGCCAGTGAGGAGTCTGCATTATAATCTTTTCTGAGGTCATTCATGTCCACCGCATAGTCGCCACCCAACAGATCTCTAATGGTTGTGAAATGTATCCCGTCATAGGATCTGAGATCAATGCCGCCCGAGAGTTCCAGTTCATTATTGATCCTGTGATTAAAGGTAGATAACAGACCGACCCACAGGTGGTTGTTATTTTGGCGGGTCATGTAATTTTTTGACACGTAAAGTTCATCACTAAACCTGGGGTCAACAGGATATACGGTTCCAAAAGGTGTAACGGTGGGTTTCGAGTTTTCATCATAGACCTCCTGCCAGTTAATGCGGCCATAATTAGGGAGATTGGGATCGGTATTAAGCTGGGTTGATTTAATGCTGCTTCGGGGCCGGACCCCTCCTCCGGAACCAACTGAAAGGTACAGGATGTTTGAAATGGTCAGTTTTTCGGTGGCCGTCCAGAAATGCCTGAAGCTGAATTGAGGTTTATGGTAGATATTGATCCTTTCGGATAATTTTTCTGCCTGTGCATTTACATTAATACGGTCTCTGCGCACATAACCCCAGTGTTGGTTATACATGATTCCCATATCAGCCACTGCCGGCCGGTACATATAATTCCCATCCTGATCAACCGCATTCACATCAATTCCCAGCTTTCGTGCAAAATTCAGATCATAGGATGCAACGGACAATTTATAAGAGCGCTGCTCATGATTTTGTGGCGCACCCATTGCTGACAAAGTAATGAGATGATTTGATATGCGTTTGTCAATTTTCACATAATAAAACCAGGCTTCAGAAAAGGTGTTTTCGACCCATCCATTGCCTCTTTTATAGGAACCTGCCATGGTTATTCCCCAGCCCTTATTTAATTTTCCACTGGAAAATCCAAAAGATGAGCGAATTCTTCCCTCACTGCTCAGGTCTTGTCTGAAGGTAAATTCACGGTTGTTTTCCAATCCTTTGGAGAGTATGTTCATAGTTCCGCCCACGGCCGGCAGGGCCAGCTTTGATGCTCCGAGACCACGCTGGATCTGGATGGTACGTGTGACGCCATCCAAACCAAACCAATTGGACCAGTACACCCAGCCGTTTTCCATATCATTAACCGGAATGCCATCGATCATTACTGCAATATTTCTTTGGTTAAAGCCCCGGATAGTGATTCTGGCATCACCATCTCCGCCACCTTGCTGTGTTGCATAAACTCCGGGTGTTGAATTAAGAATAAGCGGGAGATCTTGTCCGCCCAGCTCTTCTTCAATTTTTGCAGGCAAAACATTGGAAAATGCAATTGGTGTTTCCCTGCTTCTGGCCATGTCGGAGACAATTTTTACTTCATCAATGGTCAATGATTCAAGATTGAAATTCATAAACAGGGGTTTCTTTGAAACTACAATTTCTTTTTCCTGAGTCTCAAAACCAACGTAGGAAACCTGAATGATGTAGGTTCCGTAATCCAGTAAGAGAAAGAAATCTCCTGAGGCATCAGAAACCGTTCCCAGTCCCCGGTCAGCCAAAATATTCACACCGATCAATGTTTCGCCTGTTTCAGAGTCTCGTACCGTGCCACTTATCTGTCCCTGCTGGGCCATGAGAGCCATTTCCGAAAGGCTAAGCAGGAGGGCAATGATGAATGGGAGGTTCTTCAAGTTTTTTGTGATCGTTTGTTAAAAAGAAAGTGAAAAAGGTATCTGAACACCCTGCAAATACCTCTTTTATATATCCTGATGATCTTTATTTAAGCCAGACCTTCTTAACGGTTTGTGTATGGTCCGGAAACCTGATACAAACCAGATAGATTCCCTTATTCGCTTCCGGCAGGCGAACCGTATAAAATGAAGTATGACCATTAAAATCCTGCCTGAAGATGGTTTGTCCAACAAGATTTAGCACTTCAAGTTCCTGAATGGGCAAGTTTGCACTTACCTGGAACTGTCCGTTGAAAGATGGATTGGGGTAAATTGAAACTTCTGCGGGAACTTCTATATTTTGTTCGATTGAAGTAATGGAATTGCATTCACAATCATGAAATCCAAGGGAATCCCAAACATCTTTTTCGCTGGAGGCGGTGTCCCATTCCATTGTCACCACAAAGGGTGAAGGATTTGAAGTCACACCGGATTTTACCGAAGGTTTTCTTATGAGGGTATGATCTTTGGTCCAACTCATCCAATAGGGTCCGAAATTTTCGCCATTAACATCCAGGGCCTGAACAATATAATTAATTACCTGTCCCTGGGTTGTAAGATCTGTCTGGGTTGAATCATACCTGTAAGTGAGGGTTGAATCTTTTACATAGGACCAGCCTAATTCACTCTTGATGGCGGCTCCAAGACCGATCTCTCCGATAAGATCAACAGCAATTGCATTGTCGAGATTACCATCGGTAACTTTCAGGAGGGCAATGACATCATTGCCATTCATATAGGTCGGAGATGGGTAGGCACCATCAAGCTTGTCAGCCAGGGCCTGTAGTGCAGGATCACATTTCGGAGAAATGTTGCCCCCGCCCAGATCAACATCTGAAGTTTGTCCGTTCACGAAAACAAAAACCTCATGGGAGGGTAAAAATCCTTCAAGCTGGGTTATGCCTCCGGCTGCATAATTGGCAGATCCGTTACTATATCTGGCAACATAATACTTACTGAGATCGATGATCGATCCTGTGGGATTATATATCTCCAATCCTTTACTGTTGCCCGAACCTTCAATGTATTCTGAGAAAAACAACTCAGTACAATCATTTTGGGCAAATGCCATGGCATTAGATGCCAGAAAAAATATTAGAAGCAAAGATTTTCTCATAAAGCAAGTGTTTGATACTGATTCTACTGTTAAAAGTACTAAAAAAACAAGATTAATTTGGGTCACAATCATAATAAACAACAATTTTTTGATTAAGGGTTGTGATCCTTAAATCATTAAAGAATGGTGCACCGTGAAAGTTGGTTTTCATTCCGTCTGAGGGAGAATGAATGAATTAATAAGTCCTGTATTTTTTGCCTGCTCCAAATCTTCAAGTGCATCAATCGATAAGGTTTCATTGGTGGTTTCAACAGTTTTTATGCGGTATCCTGATTCCAGCCACCGGAGCTGTTCGAGCGACTCGGTTGATTCCAATGAGGACTTCTCAAGTTTTGCAAGTTCCTGAAGGGTTGAAGAACGGTAGGCATACATTCCTATATGCTTGAAATGAAGGCTTGAATGAATCCACTTCTCCCTGGGTTTATTGCGGATATAGGGAATGGGATTCCGGCTGAAATACAGGGCATTACTTACATTGTCAACCACTACTTTCGGTTGGTTGGGGTCAAAAATATCACGGGTTTGAGTGCATTTGCGAATTAAGGTGGCAATCAGTGTGTCCGGTTGGTTAAAGGCAGCACAAAGCAGCGAGATCTGCTCAGGTGCAACAAAAGGTTCATCGCCCTGAATATTTACAACCACATCTGCCAGAAATCCGGTATCCCTTTTATAAATTTCGGCGGCTTCGGCACACCGGTCTGTGCCACTTTGATGGGCCGGATTTGTATTAATTGCATAGCCGCCAAATTTTACTACTTCATTGTATATCCGGTCATCATCAGTGGCAACCACGAGCTTCTCCAAACTTAAGGAAGCCTGTTCCCATACCCTTTGGATCATGGTTTTTCCATCAATCTCAATGAGTGGTTTGCCGGGAAGCCGGATTGAAGCATAGCGTGCCGGAATGATGCCTAGAAAGGATGGTTTCATCCGCTTGAAATTTTATGCCCTTTTCAGGACAGGGTTACTGATTGATGTATTTATTTATTTCCTGTCCAACCGGGCCCTTTCACAAAACGGCCCGGAGTGGCCCCGGTATGTTCGCCATCTTTCAACACTCTGACCCCGTTAACCCAAACCTGTTGCACACCGGTTGCATATTGGTGGGGTTTTTCAAAGGTGGCATGATCCGTTATGTTCTCAGGATCAAAGACCACCACATCGGCATAATTACCAATTTTTAACATCCCACGCTTATTAATTTTTAAATTCCCTGCAGGAAAAGAAGTGAGTCTGCGAATTGCCTCTTCCAGTGGAATGGCCTTTTCTTCACGAACATATTTTCCCAGGAGACGCGCAAAAGAACCATAAGCCCTGGGGTGGGGATTGCTTTTCAGGAAATCACCCTCGGTGGCAACAGAACCTGCATCTGAACAAAAACTCATCCATGGCCGGGAGATCTTTTTCTTTACGTTCTCCTCAGACATGGTGAAAAATACACAGGAAATGCGACTTTCATCCTCAACGATGAGGTCTATAACTGTTTCTTCGGGACTTTGATTTCGTTCGGAAGCGATCAGGGCGAGACTTTTTCCGGTATGTTCTTTAAGTCCGGGGTTCCTGAACCCTACCAGCAGGATCTTTTCAGTGGCACAAGGAAATGCAATTTCTTTAAGGATCTTTTCTCTCAATGCCGGATTTTTGAAGTGCTTTATGGTTTCGGTGATGCCACCCTCAAGGAGCCACGCGGGCAGTACCTGGGTGAGGCCGGTGGAGCTGGCAGGATACATATACATGTCGGCAGTAATTGACAAGCCTTCCAGACGGGCTGCATCAATTTTATTGAATGCTTCATCAAGCTTGTACCAGTTCGACTCTTCTGAGGCTTTCAGGTGGTATACTTCAGCACGTACTCCGGCTTCCCGGGAAATGGTGATCAATTCTTCCAGGGCTTCAAGAAAAGTGTCACTTTCACTTCTTAAATGAGAAATATACAGGCCATCATATTCAGCCACCACCTTTGCCAGTTCAGTAAGTTCCAATGTGCTGGCATGCATGCTTGGTGCATATATGAGCGCAGAAGACAAGCCAATTGCTCCCTCTTCCATGGCCTTACGAACGACCTGACGCATTTTTTCCAGTTCATCTTCAGTCGGGGGGCGGCTCTCATAGCCAAAGATGTTTTCCCTTACGGTTGCGTTGCCAATGAATGAAGCCACATTTGTGGAAATGCCAGAGTGTTCAAGATGGATGAGGTACTCGCCCAGGCTGGTCCATTCAATGTTGTATTTAATATCACCCTGTTGATCAAGCATTTCCTGCTTCATGTCATCAGTCAGGGGCCCCATCGAAGAACCCTCACCCATCACTTCAAGTGTTACACCCTGGCGAATATCGCTCTGCGACCTGCCATCCACAAGCAATGATTCGGTTGCCCAACTGAGCATGTTGATGAATCCCGGTGCTATAGCCAGGCCTTCAAGGTCGATCTCTCCGGCTCCCTTATATGCATGAAGATCTCCAAGCGCAGCAATAGTGTCGCCGCTGATGGCTATATCCCCGGGATATCCGGGAGACCCCGATCCGTCATAAATAATTCCATTCCTGAGAATGAAGTCATATTTCCTGCCACTTGTGCAGGATGTCAGAACCACCAGTATAAGTAATAAGAATGAAGTATTAATCATAATTTGTTGGATTGAGTAATTAATTTTCCAAATTACTATATTATTTGCACAATTCCTTCATGGCTATGATTATGGAGCCCGCTTTCATTAATCCCCCACAGATTCCACCCGAGTCTGATTGATGGCCGCATCCAGCCCCTGTTTTCGCTCTGCCTGGCCCAATGAAATAAAAGCAGAGCTTTTACTGCGCAGCAGTATTTCACGGGGCTGCCCCATTCCTGCCCGTCCGGTCTCCGGGCGCCTAGGCTAAAAGTTTCTGCGACAGCGTGCGGCCAAAGCCTTACGCCTCCGCTGAAGCTATGGCAGCGCTCGGATGGCGTCTTTAAATTGACTTTTCAAAGACGGAAGTTTTCATTAAAATTGACTAATTTTGCAGTTGTCAGTGAAATTTTGTCATATTGAATGGAAGAAATACAAAAAATAAAGCAAAGATTTGGGATCGTTGGCAATTTTGTAGGCCTGAATCATGCTATTGACATTGCACTTCAGGTGGCGCCAACGGACATGTCGGTTCTGATTGCAGGAGAGAGTGGGAGTGGCAAGGAGGTTTTTCCCCAGATCATTCATCAAAACAGCGCACGAAAACATGGCAAATACATAGCTGTAAACTGTGGAGCCATTCCTGAAGGCACTATTGATTCTGAACTATTTGGCCATGAGAAAGGTTCATTCACCGGGGCAACAGACAGCAGGAAGGGGTATTTTGAAGTTGCAAACCGGGGCACTATTTTCCTGGATGAGGTTGCTGAACTGCCACTGGCTACACAGGTGCGCCTGCTCAGAGTACTGGAATCGGGGGAATTTATTAAGGTGGGGTCTTCCACTCCCCAAAAAACAAATGTCAGGGTCATAGCTGCCACCAACATCAACATTATACAGTCTATTCAGGCAGGTAAATTCAGGGAAGATTTGTATTACAGGCTGAATACCGTACCAATTAACATTCCCTCGCTCAGGGAGCGGGGCGATGATATCAGTCTGTTATTCAGGAAGTTTGCCCGCGACTTTGCAGATAAATACCGCATGCCTCCGGTACAATTGAATCCTGAAGCCCAAGCGGTTCTTAAAAGATACAGGTGGCCAGGCAATATCAGGCAACTGAAAAATATCGCTGAGCAAATGTCCGTCATCGAACAGATCAGGGATATTAATAATGAAACTCTGGAGAGGTATTTGCCTGATTATCAGACTGTAAAATTGCCTGCTTTGATCCGGAAGGAGGACCAGGAATCATTCTCTTCAGAACGGGAGATCCTCTATAAGATCCTTTTTGATATGAAAGCAGATGTGAACGACCTGAAGAAATTGGTTGTGGACCTGCTTCAAAAAGGATACGAAGGGACCGATCTCGAAGGAAGTCATGCCAGTGTGGTACAAAAGCTGTATCAGAATTATGACGAACCCAGGGATAGGGCTCCGGCATCAAAATTCGAAAAAACGACAGAGGAACATCCTCATATTCAGGATACTGAAGAGATCATTGAGGAGTCATTATCGCTGGAGGATAAGGAAATCGAACTTATTACAAAAGCTCTGGAAAAATATAATGGAAAACGAAAACAGGCGGCTGTTGAACTCGGCATTTCTGAACGGACTCTGTACAGAAAGATCAAGGAATATGATCTGACCTGATCCAGACACATTTTATTTCTATGGTGATTTCTTTAAGAACATATACGATACTGATCCTGATTCTAATGGCCTCCCTGGTCACAGGATGCAAGATCAAATATTCATTTTCAGGGGCCTCTATTTCGCCGGATATCAAAACCGTTTCAGTACAGTTTTTCCCAAACCGGGCCAGTCTCATTAATCCAACATTGAGCCAGGACTTTACGGATGGATTGACGGATAAGATCAGAGGACAGACCAGTCTCACCATGGTGAGTTATTCCGGAGATGTGGAATTTGATGGGGAAATCACTGATTACCGGATAGAACCGGTTGCCATTTCAGGCGATGACCGTGCTTCACTCACGAGGTTTACGGTGGCCATAAGGGTGAAGTTCACCAATCAGATTGACAGCGAACAAAATTTTGACAAGGTTTTTACAAGATATGAAGATTTTGACAGTGCCATCGACTTCAGTTCAGTTGAGCAGGATCTGATAGAAGAGATTATAGAAGCTTTAACGGAAGACATTTTTAACCAGGCCTTTGTAAACTGGTAAGCACTTCCTGGCTCTCATAACTATGAACAGGGAAGAATTTATTTCATATTTGAATGGCCCGGCCAGGCTTGATAAAAAAAGCCTGCCCGAGATCAATGAGTTGGTCAGGGAGTTTCCGTTTTTTCAATCGGGACACATGTTGTTTCTTAGAAACCTGCGCAATCTGGATCATATCAGGTTCGGAAGTCAGCTTAAAAGGTCGGCCGTCTATGTAGCGAACCGGGAAGTCTTGTATCAATTGCTTCATGGTGAACAAGCGGATCTGACTGTTGCTTCTTTATCTGAGGACCGGAACCTGCATCAAGAGCCTGCAACGGTACAGGAACAAGCAGGATCAGATGAGGATGTGATACATCTTGATGATACGCAGAGCATTGAAGATGCCCCGGAGAAATTTCTGGAGGAAAATGCAAAACCTGCAAATATTTTCACAACCGGTTTGCTGGATCTTGATGAATCTCCTGCGGCTGTGAAACCGGAAAAGGAAAGACCCTTACCCCCTTCTGACGAAAAACACAGCTTTGCAAATTGGTTTGATATACTGGATCGTCCCGGTTATGAAACGGATTCCAATGGTGATGCGAATAAAAGGATCTCCGGACAGCGCGACCTTATTGATAAATTCATGACATCAGAGACCAGGATCATCCCCTCTCCGGTTGACGCGTCTGATATACCGGACATGTCCCGGGATAGTGTCATGGAAAAGGATGGATTGTTCACAGAAACGCTGGCAACTATTTATGTGAAGCAGGGCTATTATTCAAAGGCTATTTTTATATACCGTGAATTAAGTTTGAAATTTCCGGAAAAAAGCAGTTACTTTGCACGGCGAATTTCGGAAATCGGAAACATCATAAATAAATTATAAATATAAGGAGCAATGGGACTTTATACGATATTTTCTGTATTGATCATCCTGGTCTGCGTATTCCTGATCCTGTTAGTATTGGTGCAGAACTCAAAAGGCGGTGGATTGGCGGCCAATTTTTCCTCATCCAACCAGATAATGGGTGTCAGGAAAACCACCGATTTTCTTGAAAAAGCTACCTGGACACTGTCTATCAGCTTGTTGGCGCTGAGTCTGTTCGCCAGTGCCTCAATTCCGAGAGTCGGAGATCAGCAATCAAGGATACAGGAACAAATCGACAGGGCCATTGATCCGACGCAAATTCCCAATCTGCCCACAGCCTTACCTCCGGCTCCGGGATCTTCCGAAACGGGTGATCCGCAATAATCATTCTTTAAAATTGAACCCTGGAGTGTCAGTATGTCATTTTTTGCTGACACTTTTTTTTCTCATAATTTCCGGGACTTAATCATAAGTTACGCATTTACAATAGGTTAAAACCAGGCCTGAATAGAAGTCGCAATTCCGCCCGGGCAGACAACTGTAATTTTGTCTTCAAATTACCTGGTTTATTCAAAAAAGTGACTTTGGCATACATTATGCTAACTGCCTATTCAAAGCCCGAAATGTTTAACTTTAAAAATAATAAAAATGTCAGATGTAAAAATTAAACCATTGGCTGACAGGGTGCTTATTGAACCCCAATCAGCAGAAGAAACCACTACCAGCGGCATCATAATCCCCGATACTGCCAAGGAAAAACCACAAAAAGGAAAAGTTATTGCCGTGGGTCCCGGCACCGCCGATGAGAAGATGGAAGTAAAGGCAGGTGATGTTGTTTTGTTTGGGAAGTATTCAGGCTCAGAGATTGAGATTGGTGATACGGAATATATGATCATGCGACAATCTGATATTCTGGCAATTATTTAAGAAATTATTCTTAGTATAAACTATAAAATATTTTGAGAAATGGCTAAAGAACTGAAATTTAATATTGATGCCCGCGATCAGTTAAAAAAGGGTGTTGACGCTTTGGCAGAAGCAGTGAAAGTGACTCTTGGGCCCAAGGGCCGGAATGTGATCATAGACAAAAAATTCGGAGCTCCACAAATCACCAAGGATGGAGTTTCCGTTGCGAAAGAAATTGAGCTGTCCGATGCTTTTGAAAACATGGGCGCCCAAATGGTAAAGGAAGTTGCTTCAAAAACTGCCGATGATGCCGGTGACGGAACAACCACTGCCACTATACTGGCACAATCCATCATCAATGTGGGTTCAAAAAACGTTACCGCCGGTGCAAATCCGATGGACCTGAAAAGAGGGATCGATCTTGCCGTAATAAAAGTGGTTGAGAACCTTGCTTCTCAAACCAGAACGGTGGATGATGACATTGAAAAAATTGAGCAGGTTGCCCGGATCTCTGCCAATAATGATAATGCCATCGGTAAACTCATTGCCGAGGCCATGGAAAAAGTAAGCAAAGAAGGTGTGATCACTGTTGAGGAAGCCAAGGGTACAGAAACAACCGTTGAGGTTGTTGAAGGGATGCAGTTCGACAGGGGATATATTTCACCTTATTTTATTACCGATGCTGACAAAATGGAAGCCGTGCTTGAGAATCCATATATTCTCCTTCACGACAAGAAGATCTCTACGATGAAGGACCTGCTTCCCATTCTGGAAGCCACATCACAAGACGGAAGACCATTACTGATCATCGCTGAAGATATCGATGGTGAAGCACTGGCCACTCTTGTTGTGAATAAACTCCGTGGTTCATTGAAGATTGGCGCTGTTAAAGCTCCCGGTTTTGGAGACCGCAGAAAAGAAATGCTTGAAGATATTGCCATCCTCACAGGGGGTACGGTGATTTCTGAAGAAAAAGGCCTGAAACTGGAAAGCACATCCCTGGATATGCTGGGGCAGACCGAAAAGGTTGTAACGGACAAGGAAAATACAACCATTGTAAACGGTGCAGGTGACCAGGAATCAATAAATGCACGCATTGGGCAGATCAAGAAGCAAATTGAAACCACCACTTCAGACTATGATAAAGAAAAACTGCAGGAGCGGTTGGCTAAATTGGCCGGCGGTGTTGCCGTACTTTACATCGGAGCTGCTTCAGAAATGGAGATGAAAGAGAAGAAAGACCGTGTGGAGGATGCATTGAGCGCTACACGCGCGGCTATCGAGGAAGGCATCCTTGCCGGTGGCGGAGTTGCTTACCTGAGGGCTAGCAATATCCTTGATAAGATCAAAGGCGAGAATGAAGACCAGGCTATCGGGGTACAGATCATTAAAAGAGCGCTGGAAGAACCCATTCGCCAGATCGTGGAAAATGCAGGTATTGAAGGGTCTATTGTTGTTCAAAAAGTTCGTGAAGGCAAGGACGACTATGGTTACAATGCCCGCACCCATAAGTATGAGGATCTGTTTAAATCAGGTGTGATCGATCCTACCAAAGTGGTTCGTATCGCTCTTGAAAATGC
>CAYOFK010000072.1:0-11616 GCA_964403185.1 uncultured Rikenellaceae bacterium
CCGTAGATTTTAGCCAATACAACAATATTGGCCATACAAGGCATGGCTAATTCAAGAAGAATCACCGAATAAGCCAGGTTTCCGGGACTGAATGAAAGGAGTTTTAAGGGCACCAGAACGAGGAAAAGGCCTGTCAGGGGGACGGTCACCAGTTTATTAAAACTAAGAATATATGCCTGAAACGAGGTGAGAGCCTCTTTCCATTTAATACCTGCCAAAATAGCCCCGATATATAACATGGAGAGATAAATAGTGGTATCTCCCAGGCCTCCGAGCGATGCTTTAAGAATGACCGGGAGCTTAATCGAAAATGCCAGCATCAGGAATCCCAGTACAAAAGCAAACGTATTGGGATTGGCGAGATGCTTCAAACCAGCGAAAAACCCAGTGCGATTTTCAGACTGTAACAGATGCACTCCCAGTGTCCACATTATAAAACTTGAGACCAGGTGTAATAACATTGCATAATACAAACCATCGCCACCGGGGAACAAGGCATTTATCAGCGGGAATCCAAGATAAATGATATTTCCGAACATAGTGTGCACTGTATGTACAGAGCCGGTTGCCGGAGGTAGTTTCAGGAGCCTTGATGACACGGCACCAATGCCCCACATTAATCCTATCATCAAAGCTGAAAAAACCAGCGCCGCCAGGCTGTTTGTTGCCAGTGAAGGGGTCAGCTCCATGTTTGAGACACCCGTAAATATCAGAAGTGGCAATGTGATATTAAAAATGATCCTGGCCAATAAGTCTTTTGCCTGGACATTTATGATGTTAAGTTTGCTGGCTCCCACACCAATTACCACCAGAACAGCAAGTATTGAAATTTGATTGAAGAACACTTCCATGGTAAGAATTAAGGTTCAAATCTAAATATTTTATCCTTTACAACGGTCCTTTCAATCAGATTAAAACCAGATTGACGTATTATATAAAGGGGAATGTGAAGATAAATTTTGTAATTTCGCCGGCATGAAAAGGTGGTGGTACCATAAAAATACAGTGGGCATTCTGGGGACCATAATTGTCCATCTGATTATTGTCATAATTTTTATGTCCATTAAACTGTCAGTAGAATTCAGGAACTTCGATCAGGCCATTCTGATTGACCTCTCCAACATTGAAGCATTGCTTCAGGAAAAGGCTCCCGAACCGGGGTTTCCGGAAAATGAATCATCACCCGAGATGGAAAAATTCAGGGATATTGCCGTCAATGTTTCTGACATTCCTGATGCCCCGTTTGATGTTGAGGCATATATGGAACAGATTAAGAATGAGCTTATTGAGGCTGGCGACATTGGTAAAGACAATTATCTGGACATGATGCGGGAAAGGGCCCGACTGCAGGAAGAAGCGGAGCGCAATATGGAGTTTATTGATAACGATCCATTAAAAAATGAGCTTGAGGAGACTAAAGCATCCCCGGAAATGGCTTCAGATTATCAAGGCCCTACACGCATATACTACAACCTTCCCAACCGAATTCATATAAAACTATCATTACCGGTTTATAAATGTCCGGAAGCGGGAAAGGTCACTCTTAAAATTTCCGTCAATCAGTATGGAACGGTCGTGGCCGCTGAAGTTCTTGAGGAGGAGTCCTCTACGGATGATCATTGCCTGTATAATGCAGCCAGAAGTGCAGCTCTCAGCTCCCGTTTTAATTCCGGCCAGACGTTTCCGGTCAGGCAAAAAGGCACCATTACTTATCTGTTCACTGCCCAAACGCCCTGAGGAGGGACTTTCGCAAACCTGGCCTGAAAGGGTATTTAATTAGTCACTCCAGAGGATAGAATCATGAATAATCCGGTCTGAATTTCTCAATTTCAGCTACAATCCTGTCGCAAGATCATCGTCGTTCCACAAGCGCCTGACACTCTTATGACTGATGTTCCAGGACACGGAAACATAGAACAACCGGACATTCAGATCAGAATACGGATAATTGCCATCACTATCCCTGAAATTTTTATTCATGTAGTTCCGGAGGTACCATTTAAATTTCAGGTTCAAGCCGCCCGGAAACTGGACGCCTGCAAATACAGAAGGCATGAATGCTGGTGTGCGACTGCCAAAAAATTCCGTAAATTTAAGTTTCGTTCCCGACCGGTTTCCATTTCCATCCGGCCACCATTTTTCCTTATAGTGGAATAACAATTCATACTCTCCTCCACCAAAAATGAAAAAATGGTCATCTAAGGATCCTATTTTTAATGCAAGTGGAACTCCAAGATTGTAGGTACGACGTATGGTTTTGGTAAACTTTTCTATTCCGTTGATGTTTGGAATGTTCTCATTTGAAATAAAACCAACATTTCTGACGGCAAGTCCCGAATACATACCAATCGCATCATTAAAATCCAGATTCACATATGCACCCAAATGGAGAAACACCGTCCAACGCATATTTGTGGGTACCGGATTTTCTGAACGGTCAACTGTACTGCCCTGAAACAGCATTTCACCACTGTATGAAGTATAAACATGTTTCTGGGCACGAATCAGACTACATGACGCAATCAATAAAAACCAAACAAAAGCAATAATGATTCTTTTCATACGAATAAATTTTTGACAAGTTGCGTAATATTTTTTTAGAAACTCAATAATCCCGGAAGCTTTCGGTGTCATGCCTATTATGTTTTGCCCCTTTTCAATTCATGTACCAGAGATGCAATGTAATAATTTGGCATAAAAGATGGTGAATCCGGTTAAGATCCATATTTATTATAGTGTAAACGGTGTTGCTCCGAAACGGTTATTTAAAGGTTTAATTGCAACGTAAATATAGACAATAGGGCTAAATAATCAGGCTGTGATATTAAATAAATCCAAACTGGCCGGCAACTAATAAGCTGCCTCATTGTGCTTCAAAAAGATGTACCGGCAGGAAGGCTGGTCCGGATTAAAACAATGTTGGGGGATCATAAGAGCAGGGGGTGATAAGTCCCGGGACATTTTTATCGGCACCCTTTTTTGTGATCAACAGGGAAATGGCATGGTAATCCATGAGGTCTTCCGGATAAGGACACAGCAATGTTAAGGCTTCCGGAATTGACAAGTTATGATCCAGCCAGTGTTGTTCATCCGCCTCAGAAAGAATAACCGGCATCCTTTTCTTTGAATTGTGTACCAATGCCATTTTCGCATTGGCTTGTGTTGTGATGATGCTGAAGGTGCTCGCAAGTTCTCCTGAAGACCGGTCGAGCCAGTCATCAAAAATGCCGGCAAACGAAAAAACAGGCCGGTTTTTCAAGTGAATGAAATGGGGCACTTTCATATCTTTCCGGTGCTGCCATTCATAATATCCTGATGCAATTACCAGGCACCTGTTGGTCTGAAAGGGCTTTTGAAAAGACGGTTTCCCGGTGACGCTCTCGGCCCGGGCATTAAATGTCTTGTATCTGATCACTTCAGCTCTTTCTGCAGACCTGGTCCAGGAAGGTATCAATCCCCACTGGTATAACCGGATCATATCCGGTTCTCTGTTTGTAATAACCGGCATCTTTGGCAACTCAAAAGCATGGTAGTAATAACTTGGCCTGTAGGAGTCCGGGCCGGTGAGCCTGGCATCAAATCGTTTCTCCATTTCTTCCTTTACGATATTTACATTTACTGTAAAACACATAAGCATAGTTTTTGTAAAGTTAGAAAAAGGTAAACAAGTGGCGGATGCGGAAAGTCTGACAGATGGATTTTCTGGAATGTATTCATCAAGTCGCGACGGAAAAAGCTCTGATTGCCCCTGGTTGTATTTCTTGAAGTTAATTTTTCCCATGCCTTAAAATACTAAATACCAGGAATATAAGAAGTGTCTGGAAGCCGCTTAGCGCTTTGAAAGCGCTTAGCGGTTGGACCAGAATTACTCGCTCAGTTCGGGAGATCCCGGCTAACCCCTGCCGGTGTTGCCGGGATTTCTTCGACCAGAATTACTCGCTCAGTTCGGGAGATCCCGGCTAACCCCTGCCGGTGTTGCCGGGATTTCTTCGACCAGACAAGTTTGCTTCGCCCTACGGGCTTGCAAACTTGTGGTCTCAGAAACAAAAATGGGAAACCAATCTAAAAGATTTGCTTCCCATTCTCACTTTCTTAAGACCCGTAGGTTTCAAGAAGTGCCAGGTTACTGTTATTCTGACTTTCTCTTCTGTTACATCCTTCTCAGGATGGTCCCGTCCGATTCTGGGCGTTGGACTTTCACTCCCGAAGGAACTTATATCCTCTACCCTGACTTCAGGTCCCCAAAGCATCTGAACCTTGCGAAACAAGTGCCATGGAGTTGAAATTGGTATGGGTTCTCTGTTGCCAGATACTCCGTTCCGCATTCACCTGTGATGCCAACCCTATGCAGCCGTCCTTCAAATCTTTTTCTCCCTGAACCGGTCGTGGGTGTTTTCCCTTCTTTCGAATTTCAAACATCATTTCCTTGCTTTCTTCAAGCTGGTTCAGGTGAAGCCGGCTTTCCGGACTTCTGGCTTAAAAGAGGCTGATTCCGGCCGGCCTGGTTAGAGGCCCTTCTTCCTCAGCTTAAGGCTTCACGTCAACCTTTTATCTCTCACCTGATGATTCAAATGTAAAAGAGATATTTTTCAAGTGCAAATATTTTTGTGGGTCGATATGAACATTATTTCCACAGGGGTTATCAACATTTGTTAATAACCAAAACGAACAGGATTCTCTCATAAGCGGTGTCCTGGATGCCGTTTTAATAAATACTTTTAAAGGCGAATTCCTCAACATTATTTCTCATAAGGCATTACAAGGATGATATACTTAAGCCTGCTACTTCAGGTGAAAAAAAAGTAGAATTGTATAAATATGTTATTATATTTGACTAAATCTACAGCGGATAATCATGATCCAAAAAATTCTGATTGCCAACCGCGGGGAAATAGCAGTGCGGGTGATTCGTTCTTGCAGGGAAATGGGCATTTCCACGGTTGCTGTATATTCAGATGCAGACCGTACTGCCATGCATGTTCGTTATGCTGATGAAGCGTATTACATTGGTCCTTCCCCTTCGAATGAAAGCTACCTGGTCGTTGATAAGATCATGGACGTTGCCCGGAGATCCGGGGCAGATGCCATTCATCCGGGCTATGGATTTCTTTCTGAAAATGCTGATTTTGCTGACCGCATTGCCCTGGAAGGTAAAATATTCATCGGGCCTCCCTCCCATTCTATAAAAACCATGGGTGATAAGATCACGGCCAGGCAGACCATGACCAATGCCAGCGTGCCGGTTGTTCCGGGCATCATGGAGAAGATAAAAGATGCTGCCCAACTAAAGAAAACAGGACAGGATATTGGGTTCCCCATCATGGTAAAAGCTTCGGCCGGAGGCGGGGGAAAAGGAATGCGGCTGGTCCACAAGCCTGAAGAGCTTGATGAGGCTGTGAAAGCAGCCCAGTCAGAGGCTAAATCTTCCTTTGGCGATGATGCTGTATATTTGGAAAAGTATATTGAAGGACCGCATCATATTGAATTTCAGATACTGACCGACCAACATGGAAACGCTATTCATTTATGTGAACGGGAATGTTCAGTGCAACGAAGGCATCAGAAAGTAGTGGAGGAAACACCCTCCCCCCTGATGAATGCAATACTCAGGGAAGAAATGGGGAACCATGCCATTGCAGCTGCCAAAGCAGTGAATTATGTTGGTGCCGGCACGATTGAGTTCCTGGTAGATGACAAGCTGAATTATTATTTTCTGGAAATGAATACCCGTCTGCAGGTGGAACATCCAATCACAGAAATGGTTACAGGCATTGACCTTGTTAAGGAGCAAATCCGTATTGCGGATGGCCAGGAACTTACATTCAGTCAG
Organism: uncultured Rikenellaceae bacterium; assembly: GCA_964403185.1. Lineage (GTDB taxonomy): Bacteria > Bacteroidota > Bacteroidia > Bacteroidales > VadinHA17 > CAYOFK01. The sequence goes on from CAYOFK010000072.1 coordinate 5,831, forward strand.
AAGGATATCCGGCAAAACGGGCATGCCATTGAGTGCCGGATTTATGCTGAAGATCCTGAAAACAACTTCATGCCCAGTCCCGGTGTAGTGCAAAAACTTTATGAACCGCAAGGGCCTGGCGTACGAAACGATGGCTATGTTTATACAGGCTTTGAAATCCCCCTGTATTATGATCCCCTGATATCCAAACTGGTGGTTTGGGGCCGGGATCGCAGTGAGGCCATCGACCGGATGAAGCGGGCACTTGGCGAGTACTTCATTGCCGGAATAAATACCTCAATCCGGTTTCTTACCAGGATCATGGATACGCCAGATTTCTGCAAAGGAACATACAATACACACTTTATTGCCAATAACGAGGACGTTCTGTTTATTTCCTGCAATGGAGAGAAAAAATCCATGGAACATCAAACAGATTCAGAAACCGAATCCATTATCCGGGACATGGCACTTGTGAGTACCCTCCTGGAGTACCAGGAAAACCGGAGAGTTAAAAACGGTCAAAATGGCAATGACATACCGAACGGGAATAAAACCAGGAATACATGGAAAGAATTTGGCAGAAAGATCAGCGCATCGAGACTATAAATCCATAAGCATCTGTAATTCATGGAAATTCATTTAAACAACCGGATTGCCGAAGTTGAAATTTTAGAATCGGATGGTCAGTTCCTTAAAGTGGATGTTGACGGGAAGATTTATAATCTGGACTATGTAAAAATAGGAGACGGAACCTATTCTTTCTTATACCAGGGCAAATCCATCGAACTTGAAGTCCTGAAAACCGGCCAGCCAAAATCCTATGAGGTAAACCACCATGGCTATAGTTTTATTACTGAAGTTGTTGATGCCGAGGCAAAATACCAGAAACACAGGCAAGGATCTGGGATGGATGATGATGAGTGCACCATTTCTTCTCCCATGCCAGGCAAGGTTGTGAAGATCACTGTAAAAGCAGGAGATGAGGTACAGGCCGGACAGACCCTGATCATCATTTCTGCCATGAAAATGGAAAGTGAATATAAAGCCAAAAAAGAAGGTGTTATCAAACAAATACTTACGAAAGAAGGTGCAACCATTGATGGCAATCAGCCCCTGATCATCATTGAATGATTTTATCAGCACCATTGCGATGTACTCCTGATGACCATTGATCACAACTTAAAAATCCAATCCAACCATGTCAACCCTTGAGGAAAAATTTAAACTGTTTGAAGATAAGAACAAGGCTGCTGAAGCCGGTGGTGGTCCCGACCGGATTGAAAAGCAACATGCAGCCGGAAAAAAAACAGCCCGCGAACGCCTTGAATCCCTTCTGGATGAAGGCACATTTGTGGAAACCGACAAGTTTGTATTACACCAAACGCGGGATTTCGATATGGAAAAAAACCGTCCAATCGGGGATGGTATTGTAACCGGCTATGGAAAAATCGATGACCGTCTGGTTTATGTTTTTGCTCAGGATTTCACCATTATTGGCGGCAGTCTGTCGCGATCCAATGCAGATAAAATAATTAAGATCCAGGACCTGGCTATGAAAATGGGCGCCCCGCTGATCGGATTGAATGATTCAGGAGGTGCACGCATCCAGGAAGGGGTGCGCAGCCTGAGTGGATATGCCGACATTTTTTACAGAAATGTTATGTGCTCAGGGGTTATACCACAAATATCAGCCATTCTGGGACCCAGTGCCGGTGGCGCTGTTTACTCTCCTGCACTCACTGATTTCATACTGATGGTCAAGGATTCCAGCTACATGTTCATTACCGGTCCTGAAGTGATAAAATCCGTCACCCATGAGGAAGTTACCAAAGAAGAACTGGGCGGGGCCATGACCCATAATACCAAAAGTGGTGTCGCACATTTTGTTGCTGATGACGACGACCAGGCCATGATGATGCTTCGGGAACTGTTGAGCTTCCTTCCTTCCAATAATATGGAAGATCCTCCTGTTGCAAATTGCATGGACGATGCTAACCGCGTTGATGAAAATCTTCAGGAAGTGATACCGGCAGATCCAAATAAACCCTACGATATCAAGGAGATCATAACTACCATTGCTGACGACCACCACTTTTTTGAAATCCAACCCCACTATGCCATGAATATTATAATTGGCTACATCAGATTAAAAGGCCGACCCGTAGGCATCGTAGCCAACCAGCCAGCACATCTGGCAGGTGTGCTGGATATCAATGCTTCTGTAAAAGGCGCCCGGTTTGTACGGTTCTGTGATGCCTTTAATATCCCTCTTGTTACACTTGAAGACGTACCCGGATTCCTGCCCGGTACGATGCAGGAGTATGGCGGGATCATCAAACACGGTGCAAAGCTTTTATATGCATTCTGCGAAGCCACCGTTCCGAAGATCACTCTGATTACCCGTAAAGCCTATGGCGGAGCCTATTGCGTGATGTCCAGCAAACATATTGGTGCGGATGTTAATTTCGCCTATCCCACTGCTGAAATTGCGGTGATGGGTCCGGATGGCGCAGTCAGTATCCTCTTCAGGAAAAATATCAAAACAGAGGAGGATAAAACCAAACTTGTGGATGAATACAAACAGAACTTTGCCAATCCGTACCGTGCTGCATCACTGGGATATATTGATGAGGTAATCCTCCCCAGGGATACCCGGAGGAAACTCATCCAGGCCCTTGATATGGCTCAGAACAAAAGCCAGTCAAATCCGCCAAAGAAGCATGGAAACATCCCGTTGTAAACACCGGGCCTGTACCAAACAGAATGCTTTTCATGCCCTTCTCAATATCTGTGCCGGCTCCCGGTGAAACCATTACTGAAATTTTCATTAATTTCACCAAACTTTATTTGATTAATATCCTAAACTGTTTGGCACATAACCCCGGGTAAACAGTTCTTTTAACGGTAAAAACATGTGTACAGTTAGTTACATTCCAAAAAATAAATCTTCATTTCTGCTGGCTTCAAACAGGGACGAGGATCCCAGTCGCGCAACAAGTATCACTCCAACCGAACGACTCCTTTCAGATAAGACTGTTGTGTTTCCACAGGACCGGAAAAAAAGTGGCACCTGGATCGCCGCAGATGAAGGCCGTTTTACCCTCTGTTTGTTGAATGGCGCATTTGTGAAACATAAAAAGGCTGCATGCTACAGGAAAAGCAGGGGAATGGTTGTGCTGGACTTTTTTAATTACCGGAATGTAAATCGATTTAAACAGGAGTATGATTTTTCAGGGATAGAACCGTTCACTTTACTGATTATTGAAGGAACTACCGGAATTCAACTGCACGAGCTCATATGGGATGGTTTAAAGCTGCATGTGAATAATCCGGACCCAGGCATACCCCATATCTGGTCGTCAGTTACACTGTATTCAGATCGTGTCAGAAAGGAAAGGCAACGATGGTTCAGGGAATGGTACCAAAACCAATCCGGTGCCAAACTTGAAAAACTGATCCTTTTTCATAAAACCGGTGGTGCCGGAGATCCCGGGAACAACCTGCTCATGAACCGGAATAACGAAGTCAGGACTGTAAGCATATCCGGTATTGAGCGCAATGGGGACGATTTGTTTTTCAGATATGAAGATCTGCTCCATAATCATATATCGGAAAAAACTTATCAGTTTGATAACAGGAAAAAACGCTATACCCCTTTATAGCATGTTCAGATGACTGTTGAATATAAGAATGTAGTCGCTTTTGAGACAACCTCGCCGGGAACACAGGTAAAAAGCGGCAGCATTCAGATACCATTTCAGCATTCTCATATTAAACTTTAAATTCTTCTCCCTCAGATCTGGCAATAACCAGGGCTCCGGTTGTATCGCTCCAGACATTTGTGGCTGTCCTGAACATATCCAGGATGCGATCTACGGCCACAATCAATCCAATACCCTCCAGTGGCAATCCAATGGCTGTAAGGATGATGGCGATCATAAATAAACCGGCCATGGGGACCGCTGCGGCACCAATTGAAGCTATCAGTGCGGTCATCACAATAATGGCCTGTTGCGCAAGGTTTAGATCCAATCCATAAGCCTGGGCAATAAAAACGGCTGCAACACATTCATACAGAGCCGTTCCATCCATATTTATAGTGGCTCCCAGGGGAAGGGTAAAACTTGCTACTTTATTGGAAACACCATCCCTTTGTTCCACCGCTTCCAGGGTTAATGGTAAGGTAGCCAGAGCAGAGGAGGTTGAAAATGCTGTAACAAGCGGTGTGGAAACAGCACGAAAATGGCGCAGGGGATGTACTTTGGCGATAAACCTCTGGATAAGCGGAAGGGTGATCAGCGCATGTATGGCCAGTCCGAGAAATACGGTAAGCATATATAATCCCAATCTGCCGGCCAGATCGGTCAGTGCACTCACATCCCCACCCTGATCAATGAGAATGCGCGAAATATTGCCGGCTATGATCCCAAACACGCCAAAAGGCGTAAAGCGGATTATAAGCATGGTGATTTTCATGATAATATCAAAGGCGGCACTGAAAAAGTCCTTCATTGTATTTTTATGACGGTCCGCCACTTGTGTGATGAAAAAGCCGAACAGTAAGGAGAAGAAGATCACCGATAACATTTTACCTTCTGCAAATGCTTCAAATAAATTGGTTGGAATGATCTCAATAAGAGTTCTTCCAAAAGAACCCGATTCAATATCAAGGCCTTCTATTACATGTACAAAACCCATATCTGCTCCCACACCTGGTTTGAACACGTTGACGAGGAATAAACCTGTAAGTATGGCCAGAATACTGGTGATAACATAATATGCCAGGGTTTTAAAACCCAGTTTTCCAAGGTCCTTCCCGGATCCAACCTGAATGATGCCGGTAATTAAGGAAGTCAGGATCAAGGGGATGATGATCATTTTCAGGGCCCGTAAAAATACTTCTCCCATCCAGGATATCCAGGTAACCTGATGTGGGAGAAACAGTCCGAAGAGGATGCCCAGCAATAATGCTACCAGAATTTGCCAGTGGAGTTGGATCTTAATATAACGCATTAATCAGGGAATTGCATTCGGTAAATGTAAGGGAATTTCAACAAAATACGGAGATCCGGTTAAAAAAAGGACTGGTTATCACACGGCCAGTAAGCTATTTCAAGTGTAAGGCATATCCTATTGTTGCAACAAAAGATGCACTCCTGCCATAGATATATGCATCGTTAATGACGTTTGTTAATCCGGCAAGAAAACTCAACTCCAGAACGACCTCGCCCGGTCCCAGGTCATGCAAGCCTCCCAGGTGAAGTGTCCATGACAGGTCGGGGCAATCAAGCCTGCCGAACGGAACCACAAACTCACTCGACCGGCCGGTGGCCCGGGCTGCATTTGTAGGGATGCCGTATGGTAAATCCAGCCTGGCACCCACACCCCCGAACATCCCTGCTTTTTCACCAAGCTGAACCCGGTATGTCAGGTTAAGGACCAACCCGAAATAGTATTGTGCTGCCAGCCATGTTTCATAATATGCGCTCTTATAATTGGGATATGTAACGGATTTTATGCCTTTTTTTGAAAAAGCAAAGCCCGTAGACAGGTAAACGCCCTTATTCATGTCAATATCCGCTATCAGACTGAATGCAGGTGCGTGTACACGCTGTTTAAGAAATACAGAGTCTATCCTGTAGAAAGATTCTCCAGGCCTTAAATATTCCGCCACGGTGGTGAAAGTGGTTTGGTAGCCTGTGTTGATCCTGATCTTATTTTGAGCACTCAGTCCACAGGCCATAATCATGCTAAAAACCACCAGACTGATTTTCCTCATACCTGCAAGATTAATCCCCATATAT
>CAYOFK010000072.1:11716-14549 GCA_964403185.1 uncultured Rikenellaceae bacterium
AATGAATAAGAAGAGAATAATAAACCAACAACTAAACCTAAATAAGAATGGTTTGAACCCCATTTATCACTCACCCTAATTCAGAGGAAAATTAAGACATTTAAGTCTTTTTAACAACATCTCTTACCTTATGCCAGACTGATTCCACCTGATTTCCAGAGAGAAATACACATATATGCCTGCACTTCTGTCTGTTAGCTTATTTAGTCTGAATAACTTCAAAATAAGATTGTGGCCTGTTTTTTGAGGTGTCTAAATTGGAAAAAAATGATTTCAAATCCTGTCATTTCATTACATTAGTTGTTTCAATCTTTTTGCCTCATGAGTAAGTGGGTGGTTTTTACTATTCTCATTTTGATTCTGCCATTTTACTGCCAGGGTCAGGTCAGTGAGTCTGATACGCCTGCAGTCAGGACAGACACTTCTGAATATGTTGCGGGAGATCTGGATTTTAATATCCTCATTGCGGCACATAAGGGTTATGAAAATGAAGTTCTCAGGTTACTCAATAAGGGAGCGAACATAAACGCCAAATCATATGAGGGTGTAAGCCCGCTGATGTATGCGGTTTCGGGGGGCCATGCCAGACTGGTAAAGATGCTTATTTTAAACGGGGCCGATGTGAATGCAAAACCTGAGGATGGGCGGAGTGCCTTAATCACGGCCACTCAGAAGGGGCAGCAGGAAATTGCAGAGGAACTACTCATTGCCGGCGCAAACGTTCATGAACGCGACAAATATGGAGCATCTCCCCTGCTCTATGCATCGGCCTACAATAACTATTCCTTATGCGACCTGCTCCTGTTCTACGGGGCCAATCCAAACCAGACCGACACGCAGCAAACATCTCCTTTGATGGCTGCCACCTATGCAGGGAACATTGGTGTGGCTGAAATGTTAATTAATGAGGGGGCGATTGTTGATGCAGAAGATGAAAACGGGATCACAGCCCTGATGATGGCAGTGCAAAACGGAGATACGGCATTTGTAAATTTCCTGATCCGTAACGGAGCGGATCAGAGCCACCGGTCTCTTTCCCGGAATTCTGCTTTTTACTCGGCTTTATATAATGGCCATACAGACATCCTGGATCTTCTCTGGGATCTGAATCCTGAGAAAAAGGATTCCAATCTTATAAAACCCGATCCCTATGCTATCGCCCGGTTGAGTCACAGTAAAAGTGCCTCGAAATGGTTGCAGGACCACCAGTTCAGAAAAAGATTCCAGCCCATTCTCCGGTCCCTGTTTCTCGGACTGGATGTAAATCTTAATTTGAACGATTACTACCTTGGATTCAGAACCGGAGTTCAGGAGTTGTATTCGGGATTCACTTTTGAACTTGATTACAGATTCAGACCCTCGGCAAAACGCATACTTATAAAAGAGGACGATCAGACCTACTACCAGTTTTGGGAAAAAAGACATATGATGGCCGCCACCTTTGGTAACAGATTTCATATTTTCAGGTTCAATCCCGACCTGGGCTTTGGCTTGTATCTTGGAATAAGCGGACTCTACAGCTTCGGTCCGGAATACAGGGGAAGTAATCAAAAAGCCCGGTCCTTCTTTAAATTGAATCCTAAAGCAGGATTGTATTTTGAACTCAGTCACATGTATCTCAGGCTCAATTACGAATATCTCAATTTGACACTCTACCGGATATCCCCTCACTGGGTGAATTTCGGCATTTATTATAAAATTAACTTCAAACGAAAGCAATTTTCAAATAAACGGATTGCATGGTTCTGAATAAATATAATGAATATGCAACGAATTCATAGTGTTTTAACCTGCCTCTTCCTGTTCTTTATGCCGGCATGTATCCCTGATTTTACGTTGGAAGAGGTAGATTGCTCAGAGTGTTATATTACCAGGCCCGATGAGGCCGAACTGATCATCAAGGTCACCCGGAACGCTCATTATCCTGAAATCCCTGTGGTGGTTTTCAACGGCAAACTTGAGGCTCGGGACACCTTCCTTCTGGATACTATACGCAGCAGCACAGGATATATCATCGTACCTGCAGACCGGTACTACACTGTTCAGGCTACATATACTACTGATTCAGGAACAGTATTTGTTATTGACGGTGACGATCTGAAGACTGTAAAAGTTACCGGACAGTGCAATGGCACCTGCTGGATCATTAAAGGAGGAATCCTGAATAACGAACTCAAGTACGATCACCCCCTTCCATGAAGGAGCACCGCTCCGATTATTTCCGGAGCAGTGCAAAAATCTGAATAATAAGTTGTTTTGCACACCCGGCTACACAACTGAATGGAACTGAAACTTGTGTTTAAATTTCCCTGTACTTTAAACTTGTAGTATCTTTTTTCTTTTTTTCCAGTGTTTTATTTTGCTCTTCCAGCATTTTTTCTATTTCTTCTTTGAGCCTTGGCATTTCCTCTTCCCGGAACTTCCTCATTTCCACCCTCATCTCCTTCATTTGTTCCTGCAAAACGGTCCTTACCCTCTCCATTTCCATCCGTAAATCCCCGGCCCTGATTTGTCCCATTTCAATCTTCAATTTCTCCATTTCATCTCTGATCTCCTCCCAATCAACATCTATTGAATCACAAAAACGTACATCCTGGAGTTCTAAATGAAGATCATCCATAACATCGTGCATATTATCATTGATTTCCTCCATGTATGTTTGAAATGAATCGGAAAAATGCAGATTAAAATCATATATGGAGTCTTGAAAGTCCTCAATAATATCTTCAAAGTCAAAGTTAAAATCAAAGTCAAAATCCTTGTCGAAATGAAATTCAGGATCATCATGTTCAATATCTTCATCGATATCCTGTTTACGGATTTCAACCTCTTT
>CAYOFK010000073.1:0-8499 GCA_964403185.1 uncultured Rikenellaceae bacterium
CCTTCGACAAGTCTATGGTGAGCAAAGGAGGGGCCAGGTTGTGGGCCGTCTGGGTATCACGGGCCACCATGAACCCGGTCCGTGAGGGATGTTGGCGCAGGGTATAGATTCAAATACGGACCGGAATAGTGAGATTCCGGATAGAATTGAAAATCATTCTTTTTATTTTTCACATTTTCAATGAATTGCAAACCCGTTAGTATGATTATGGGGCACGATTGCCAAAAGTTGGTTTAGTTTATGATTTGTGGGGAAGTCCGGTCTGCCGGTTATACGCCGTCAGCCCGTTAATAAATTAAAAATTATCTGTAATTTGGTACTTTTAGCCCGACCCCAATGTTACAACTGCCCGTATTTCACTCACAGGATCTGACACCTGCCCTGGCCCTGATTCTGACCTGCTTTGGATATCTTACATATTGGTACCTGGCCAGGTCGCCAAAATTGTTGAACCGGTTGTTTTCGGGTGCAGATCCCGACGCCCTGGCACTCAGAAGGGTTTTATGGCTCAGATTGATTGGAGTTTTATTCCTGGGCCTCGTCCCTGCCATGATATTTTTCACCTTTACATCCATGACACCGGGAGATGTTGGGGTTTCATCCAATCTCAATCCGGACTTATTTTATTGGACCGGCAGTCTGGGGTTTATAGTAGCAGGCCTGACTTATATTGGAAGAAACAACTCAACCAATCTGGAGAACTATCCCATGATACGCATCCACCAGTGGGGAACAAATCTGATCTTTCTGAATACCATCAGTTCAGCAGGGTTCCTTCTCGCCTATGAGTTTTTATTCCGTGGCATTCTTTTCTTTTCACTATATGCAGCCTGGGGATTCTGGCCGGCAACCATTATAAATATTATAATCTATTCACTGGTACATTTCCCGAAGTCTGCCATGGAAACCATTGGAGCTGTACCATTTGGTCTTTTGTTGTGCATCGTCACTTTCACAACCGGCACCATCTGGGCTGCAGTCTTAATTCACCTGATCATGGCCTTGTCCAATGATTTTTTCGCTTTTCAGACCCATCCTGATTTTTCTTATAAAAAATGAAAATATTTGTCACAGGAGCTACAGGGTTTATAGGAAACGAGTTGGTAACGGAACTCTTAAATGATGGCCATTTCGTGGTTGCAATGTTCCGTGATCCTGATAAAATCCGTATTCCGGAGCAGGACCGTTTAACCTGGGTTTCCGGAGATCTTTCAGACACGGACCGCCTGATCCGCCTGATGAAAGGGTGTGAGAGTGTGTTCCACCTGGCCGCCCATGCAAAAGTGTGGTCAAAAAATCCGGATACATATATGAATGTAAATGTTGATGGCACAAGAAACGTTCTGGAAGCAGCCCTCCGGGCAGGTGTAAGCAGGGTCATTGCCACCTCCACTGCAGGAGTCATCGGACCCTCCGACGGGCCGCCGGCACATGAAGAAAGCAAAAGAACCACGGGATTCTTTTCAGAGTACGAGCGTACAAAATACGAAGCTGAGAAAGTCATGCAAAACTACATCGGGAAAGGCCTGACAATCGTCACTCTGCTTCCCTCCCGCCTCTATGGCCCCGGACTTTTAAATGAGAGTAATTCTGCCACTGTATTGATACAAAAATACATCAGGGGCACATGGCACCTGTTGCCCGGAAACGGAAAAAAGATTGGTAATTATGTATTTATAAGTGATGTGGTCCGGGGCCATATCAACGCACTGGAACCCTCAGTGCCGGAAGGACGCTTCATACTTGGGGGAACCGATGTAAACTACAGGGACTTCTTCAATACCATTTCCAGAGTTACGGGACAAAGGCACTGGATGGTGCCGGTTCCTTCAGCCCTGATGATCTTTGCGGCATCTGTCATGTTCGCAGGCGCCCGGCTGTTTGGATTCCCTCCCCTGTTGACTCCCGGTTGGGCAAGGAAGTATCTGCATAACTGGCCCCTGTCAAGCACTAAGGCAATGAAACATTTGAACTACTCCATAACGCCTTTTGAAGAAGGTATCCGGAAAACTGTAAACTGGCTAAATGCCAATAATGATGAATGAACGTTTCGCACTTATTACGGACGCAGGATCTGAAATTGGCCGTGCCCTGGCCATCGAATTTGCCCGGATTGGTTATCATGTGCTTTTGGTAGCATTGCCGGGAACAGGGCTGACCAGGCTGAAGAAAGAAATCGAACTAACATACAGTGTGAAATGTGATTATCTTGAGCAGGATCTGCTCATGGAAAACGGACCTCAAAAGGTATATGAGTGGACCAAAAAAAATCATTATACTACATCAATCCTTGTAAATAATCTGGGTATGGACAGTGCTTCCCCACTTGTGAACAATTCCCCGGAATCAAACAGCCTGGCGCCTGCCAACATGATGAAATTGAACATGCTCCTTCCGGCATTGCTTACACGCTTGTTTTTGCCGGACATGAAAAAACTGGATTCTGCTTACATTCTGAATATAAGCCGGCTGATTTCTCAACTGCCTCCATCCTGCAAACTTTTTTATTCAGCCTCTGTAAAGTTTATCGGGTCATTCTCTGCAGCACTCCGGCAGGAATTGAAAAACACCCCCGTTCAGGTATCATTGGCTCTGCCCGGGACTGCCATTAGTGACGAAAGGATGCCGAATGAATTCAAATCAAAACCAGGGATGGTCAGGAAATTGCTTTATCCCAACCCTGAACAGGTTGCCGGCCATTCCGTGAGACGCTTATTTAAAGGAAAGTTCAGGGTCACTTCCGGCAGGTTCTCAAACATCTGTTGTGTGGTACTGAAACTGATGCCCGGGTCTGTACGGTGGTGATTGCTGAGGAACGCATTCAGGAACATGAAAAAAAATGACAGGTAGTACTATGAAAGATGTTTATACACTGATAACCGGAAGCAGCAACGGACTTGGAAAGGCCCTGGCAATTGAGTGTGCCCGGAACAATATGAATGTGCTGCTGATCGCATTGCCGGGGACACCACTGAAAAAATTTTCGGAGGCCATCCATGATGAATTCGGTGTAAAAACAGATCACTACTTTGTTGATCTTACAGTGAGCGGTTCTGAAATGAAGGTCGTGGACTGGGTCAGGACCAATAATTACCGGGTCAACATCCTGATCAATAATGCAGGAATTTCCTGTGAAGGACCATTGGAAAAATTCACAGCAGATCATTACAGGAAACTCATTCTCCTGAATACAAATGCTGTTGTTCTGCTGACACTTGCCCTTATGGAAGAATTGCATAAACATCCGAAAGCTCATATTCTGAATCTCGGAAGTGTGGCTTCATATTTTCCAATGCCATACAAAGCAGTTTATGGATCAACGAAGTTGTTTGTTCTTTCTTTTTCAAAAAAACTGAAAGCGGAATTGAGTTCAAAATCAATAAAGATATCTGTATTGTGTCCCGGTCCGGTAGTAACTAACAGGCACACAGCACTGAGTTATCTGGATAAAGGGCATGTTGCTAAAATGATGCATGTAAAGGCAAGTCGTGTGGCCTCTTTTGGCATCTCAAAGATGCTGAAAGGCAGGTTCCTTATCAAACCGGGATTTTTTAGTAAGGCAAGTCATTTACTGAGCTATTTGCTTCCCCGGTTCATTCTGTATTACATTGTTTCAAATATATTGTATAATGATTAATGAATCAGCCATTAATTTAGTCCATCGTGATACCATACTGCCATGATAAAAATTGCCATTGCACAACACAGTCCCGCATTTCTTGATCTGGAAGCTTGCATAAAAAAAGCCGGGGGCCTTATTGAACAGAGTGCGAATCAAAATGCCAGGCTTATTATTTTTGGAGAAAGCTGGTTCAGTGGTTATCCGGCATGGCTGGATTACTGTCCTGAAGCAGCACTTTGGGATCATGAACCTGCAAAACAGGTCTATGCCAGGATGTTTGAGAACAGCATGAGTATTGGGGGAACAGCATTTAAACAGTTGCAGGAAATGGCCAGAACCCATCAGGTGTATCTGGTTTTTGGATTGAATGAAAAAGTAACCTCCGGAAGGGGTAACGGAACCATCTATAATGCGCTGGTAATACTGGGGCCCGACGGAGCCTTGTTAAACCACCACCGAAAACTCATGCCTACCTACACTGAGAAACTTGTGTACGGAATGGGTGACGGATATGGACTAAGATCCATAGAAATTGACGGTCACAGAATGGGAGGCTTAATATGTTGGGAACACTGGATGCCTCATGCAAGGCAAAGCATGCATGACGATGGAGAAATACTCCATGTGGCTGTTTGGCCAACAGTTCATGAGATCCATCAGATTGCCAGCAGGAGTTATGCTTTTGAGGGGCGTTGTTTTGTTGTTTCAGTGGGACAAATACTAAAGGTGTCAGATATTCCCGTGGAAGTAAGAAATTCAGAAAGCCGGGAACAAACAGGCAGCAGCCTTGTACTGAGGGGAGGAAGTTGCGTCATCGATCCCAGGGGACAATTCATGATAGAACCGGTTTTTGATAAGGAGACCATTATTTATGCTGAAATTGATCCCCGGCAGGCGATAAAAGAAAACATGACCCTGGATACCTCCGGCCATTATGCAAGGCCTGATGTATTTTCATTTAAGGTTGATCGCAACAGAAGGAATGAAGTGAAATGAACTGTCTTTAAGAACTCATCCATCAAGGACAAAAACAAATTCTTTGTCCAGTAAAGTTGAGTAATACTGACCCCGTTCCAGAATGTCGTCATCCCCCTCTTCATAATGCCAGTTGATCTTCACATCATGGCCGGTTTTCATCCGGGTGATCAGGATTTGCAGTATGCTGAGAATGAATTTTGCAGAACCGCTGTTAAAGTATTCCAGTTCAATATCCACACTGGTTTCTTTTACGGGAGGATCCTGGCAATAGGCTGTGATCCAGTCCACAATGGGGTTGAAAAAACCATCAGGATCTTCATGTATGGAACGGCCACCAATCTTTATAGTACCTCTGGCATTGAGATTGATCGATGGAGTTTTTTTTGAGCCCTCGACAACGTAATTTTCCATATTGCCAGTTTTGACTTACAATGTAAATATATAAAATTGATTCTAATTATTTGAATTCTTAGTATTGTGAATTATCAGTATCAAACCGGCAACCGGGCCTCTGGGGTAACCGACTGATCTGAAAACTGTTTTTTCAAAAACTTATAATAACCGGTAATGGCAATCATGGCCGCATTGTCGGTGGTGTATCTGAAATCCGGCACATATACAGTCCACCCCCTCTTTTTTGCTTCTTCTTTTAAGGCTTTTCGCAACCCGGAATTTGCAGAAACCCCTCCCGCAATCCCCAACTGGGTTATACCGGTTTCCGAGGCTGCCCTGATAAACTTCTGCATCAGTATCTCAATGATGATCCGTTGCAGTGAGGCTGCCAGATTGTTTTTCTGACGGGAAACAAATGATGGGTTTTCTTTAAGGGCATCCCTGATAAAATAGAGAAAAGAGGTTTTCAGTCCGCTAAAACTGTAATTCAAACCTGGCACTTTTGGTTTCGAAAACGAAAAAGCATGCGGATCACCCGATTGTGCCAGTTTATCAATCAAGGGTCCACCCGGATATGGAAGACCCAGTATTTTTGCGCACTTGTCAAAAGCTTCGCCGGCTGCATCGTCGATGGTCTGGCCAATGGTCTCCATCTCAAGGAAATCATTCATGACCACCAACTGCGTATGTCCGCCTGAAACGAGCAGGCATAAAAACGGGAATTCCGGGAAGTTGAGGTTCCTGTGCAGATCATTAATGAAGTGCACCAGGACGTGTGCCCGGAGGTGGTTTACCTCGATTAGCGGTATCTGTAGTGACAGTGCAAAGCCTTTTGCAAAGGACGAACCCACAAGCAATGACCCCATCAGACCCGGTCCCCGCGTAAAAGCAACGGCATCAATATCCCCTAAAGTCACTCCGGCAGATTTAATCGCCTGATCTACAACAGGAATGATATTCTGCTGGTGTGCTCTTGACGCCAGTTCAGGCACCACACCCCCATACTTCCTGTGAATTTCCTGGGTTGCCATGATGTTTGATACCACACATCCATCCCTGACAATGGCCGCGGAAGTATCATCACATGATGATTCAATACCCAGAATAGTTATTCGGTTTGTGCTGTTAATCACGAAGTTTTAAACTTTTTTTGTTTCTTTTGCATAAGGGTTTCGTTCACCGCAGCACATGATTTGCATGATATTTGAGCAACCGGTTAATTAGATGCTTTTTACTGCCGGCCAGGCAACCTCCTGCGGTATTCATCTTAAGGGCAAAATTATCAAAAAAATATATAAAATATTCCTCATTCTTTTGCTGGTATCATGCCTGCTGCCGGTAATAGCTTTTTTTGCTGCAAAAAATCCCGGGGTTCAAACCTGGCTGGCCAACCGGTTCATGGCTGCCATTTCTGAAAAACTGGACGGGAAATTCTCAATCAAGGCCGTTGATTATAAATTCTTCAATAAAATTGAACTTATCGATACCTATATTGAAGACCAGTATGGGGATACCTTACTATATGCGCCCAGAATAATCGGGAACCTGCGCCGCTTCAGTAAAAAAAAACGAATCCTTGAGTTTGATAAACTGTTAATTTATGATCCCGATGTACAATTCAGGATCGACTCTGCCAATGTCATCAATCTGAAATTCATCACTGATCAACTAAAACCCAAGGATACTACCAGACAAGCTTTTAAGGTCATTTTCCACAGCCTGGAGCTGAGAGACGGCACCTTCTCACTTGAGCACAGGATCAGAAAAAAACAACGTTCCGCAATGAATTTCCGGAATCTGCATCTCAGGCAGTTAAATATCAATCTCAGCGATTTTGAAACCCGTCGTGGAGGTGCGGGATTTAAAATAAAAATCCTGAATTTTGTTGATGAAAGCGGATTCAATATCCGATCCCTGACATCCAAAATGGATATATACCGCACACATCTGCGGTTTGAGGATAATCATATTGTTACCGACCTTACTGAGATCAAATCTGACCTCATCAGTCTAAACTTCACCCATTTCAAAGAGTTCAAGGACTTCATCAATAATATCCGGCTGACTATTGTCATCAACCAGTCCGAAATTTTGCTCCGCGATGCCGGCTACATAACAGGTTTTCTGGAAGATACAGATGAGCATATCCGGTTGTCAGGCCGGTTAACAGGGTTCATTTCAAATATGCATGGACGGGATATACGGATTGAATATGGTGATACAACCAGCCTTTCATGCAAATTCGATATTTCAGGACTGCCTGATCTTAACGAGACCTTTGGCTTCATTGATATGAAAAGCCGGAATCTTCTCCCGGGAATATTAAAAATGATGAAAGAATCAGGAATGGAAGATATGTTTGCCCTTCCCGAAGGTTTTTATAAACTGGGCAACACCGGATATGAGGGGGTCATCACCGGTTTCTACAATGATTTTGTAAGTTATGGTGAAATCCAAACAGAGTTGGGAACCTCATATACGGACCTCAGCCTGGGGCTGGACTCCGCAAAAGCCATACAGATTGACGGAAAATTGCAAACCCGTGATTTCAATATCGGCAGGTTCCTTGAAAATGAAAAGCTCTTTGGAAACCTTACCATGAACATTGATGTTAACGGGACTATTGCCCGGGACAGCTCTATTACCAGTCAATTGGAAGGAATTGTCGATAATGTGGAAATCAATGCTTATGAATTCCGGAATATTAAATTCAACGGACTGTACTCCAATGAATCATTTAACGGGAGTATAAACATAAACGATCCGCACCTGGACCTTGATTTTCTCGGACTGTTGGATTTTTCACAGGAGATTCCTGAGTTTGATTTTACATTAAACATCCCCTTTGCACATTTGAACAACCTGAACATCACCCCCGATGATTCAACGGCGGAATTGTCATTATTGATGACTGCAAATTTTGTGGGCAGCAATCTGGACGAATTAAATGGATCCATCAAACTCCTGAACTCCAGGATCATTTACAGGGGCAAGGAACTGGAAGCCTATGATTTTACCATGGCTGCAAACAATAATCCGGACTCCAGTTGGATTACTCTTAAAACAGATTACCTGGACGCGGTACTGGCCGGTCAATATGAATTCAATACATTGATCCCATCATTCAGATACCTTCAAGCCAGCTTCCTGCCTTCAACCCTGCCGGAATTCCCGGATACTGCCGGCATCTATTTAAATGATTTCTATTTTGAGATCACCGTAAAAGACCTGGAAACTCCCGGGAAGATCTTTTTCCCGAATTTTAATCCGGGATCAAATTTTGAATTTTCAGGCTGGTTTAAACCTGCCCGCCAGGAATTCCAGCTTGATGGAAAAGCCAGTCACTTTGCTGTTAACGAATCTATTTTCAAAGAACCCGAATTACTGTTGGCCTCCCGGGGTATGGACAAATTAACATTGTCATTGACAACCGATGGAGTCCTTGTGAATCCGCAACTCGACATCGCCGAGTTTGAGATGCATTCTGAGATGCATGATGATACAAT
>CAYOFK010000073.1:8599-14441 GCA_964403185.1 uncultured Rikenellaceae bacterium
CTTTCGACTCTTATTTTTTCTGATCTCAGGATCAACAATGAATCCTTTGGAGAAGCCTCATTTATGAGTTCATGGAATCCCGATAAAAATGCCATTCATTTCATGGCTCATTCTCAAAATAAAAACCTGTCTTCCCTGCAGGCTGAAGGTGATTTCCAGACTGGAAACAATGGATTTGACATGAACATTTATACAGACAGATTGCGTTTGAAAATATTCCAGCCCTTCCTGCAAAACATCTCTTCCGACCTGGATGGCCTGGTTACTGCCAATCTGGAAATTTCAGGAACCGCCACTGAGCCGGTTGTGAACGGTGACCTTGTTTTTAAAGAAACAGGTATTAAGATTGACTATCTGAATTCAAAGTTCTCTTTCTCCGATACAGTTTTTATTACCAACAATCAGTCCCGTTTTAACAATATTGAAATACAGGATTCATTGGGCAATAAGGCCCATGCCAAAGGATACATCAGCTTTAATGATTTCCGGAATCCTGACATAAATCTGCAGATGGATGTTGAGAACTTATTAATGCTGAATATCCAGGAATGGCAGAATGACCTGTTCTATGGAACGGCTTATGGCTCAGGGGTTATTTCCATAACCGGAAAACCGAAAAATCTGAACATTGACATTGCTGTACAAACTGCTGACAATACCGATTTTTATTTGACATTATACAAAGGCAACCCGGGAAGAGATCTTAGTTTCATTAAATTTGCCACGGAATATGAGGAAACTTCTGATCCTCCGTGGGTGCTCAAACCAGCTTCACGGGTAATTCAGAAAGGAAATCTGGGATTGCATATAAACATTGAGGCCACTCCGGAAGCTGAAACAACACTTTTTCTTGACCCTACAGCAGGGGGTTCCATGAGGGTTCGTGGATCAGGAAATATAAACATCACCATAAACCCGGCCAATAAATTCAGCATCTCCGGAGAATACATCATCGATCAGGGTACTTACAATTTTGTTCTCAGCCATGTAATCAATAAACGGTTTGAAGTTAAAGGCGGGAGCCGGATAAGCTGGAATGGAAACCCGGCTGAAGCCACTCTGGATGTTACTGCGGCATATAAGCTCAGAACTTCTTTATACAATCTGTTCTATGATGAGGCCTATCAGAGGCGCATTCCTGTTGAATGTGAAATTCATCTGACCGGTCAATTGGAATCTCCCGAAATTAAGTTTAACATCACCCTTCCAACCTCGGATGAGGAAACCAAAACCAGACTGCAAAATACAATAAACACAGAGGAGGACCTGACCAAACAATTTTTATCCCTGTTGATTATTAACAGTTTCCTGCCCGACCCCAATTATGCTCCGGCCGGTTCCACACCACTGCTCACTAATTCAGTGGAGGTTACCACAGCAGAGGTTTTGTCCAACCAGCTCAGCAACTGGGTATCAC
The DNA here is from genome assembly GCA_964403185.1 of uncultured Rikenellaceae bacterium. Lineage (GTDB taxonomy): Bacteria > Bacteroidota > Bacteroidia > Bacteroidales > VadinHA17 > CAYOFK01. The sequence goes on from CAYOFK010000073.1 coordinate 10,017, forward strand.
AAATCAGTAATGATTTTGATATTGGATTTCATTACCGTCCGGGGGATGAGGTAAGCCGGCAGGAAATTGAGGTGGCCCTCACCACTCAGATCCTGAACGACCGTGTATTGATTAACAGCAATATCGGTACACGGGGCGGGGCAAATGGTACAACAGATACCTCAAACGATATCGTGGGAGATGTTGCGGTGGAAGTAAAAATTGATAAGAGAGGAAAATTCAGGGTTAAGGCATTCACCAGGCCCAATGATAAAATGATATATGAAAATGCCCCATATACATCCGGGATTGGAATTTTTTTCAGGGAAGAATTTAATTCTTTCGGAGCATTGGTAAAGAATTATTGGAATAAAATTTTCAGGGGGAAAAATAAAGAAGACCTCTGACGCACGATTTTGTTTTCCGGACACAACCCACCTCCCCCTCAACCGGCATATCGTTTAAGCGTATTCCTCCCCGCCTGTCTGCTTGTCAAACCTATCCCCGGCAGGCAGACCTTCCAAATAAGGGAATTTCTCGTGCTTCTTCACTTCATCTCCTTCACATCCGGCCATTTTCGCTCCCACACCAGGTGTTATAAAACATATAAAGAAGGGAGGCTTTCCGGCCGGTCTTAACCCCTTATGAAATAAGTCCATGCGAACGGAATTTCCATCTTGAGACCCGGTTCATGTTGAACCCTGATAAATTCCTGCTTGAGTTTCAATAATTTTATTTTCCTTTGCACCATTCAATAGTTCCGTATGCATGAAATCGGATTCCATTTTGATTATTCATTTGTTCCGGATTCCCCTCCGGAGACTATAAATATATTTCAACATGTTCTATGCAATAATCATTGTTTTTCTACTGGGTTACACTACCATTGCCCTGGAGCACCCTCTTAAAATTGATAAAGCTGCTGCAGCTTTACTCACCGGAGTCATTACCTGGGTTCTGCTTATCTTTGGTGCCCAGGAAATAATACCAACACAAGAGGCTTTCTGGGAGTTCCTGCACGAACAGGGATTCTTAAGCGAATTGTCAAAAGGAGAATTTCTCAATCATATTGAGGAAATCGGATTCCTTGGCCTCGTAAAGAGTGAAGAGTTGCAACAATTCCTGTCCTCATCATTTGTATATGCCAAAGGCGGCATTTCCAGTGCCTACCTTGACTTTGTCAGTCATCATGAATTGCTGCACCACCTCGGGGAGATCTCTGAAATCCTTTTTTTCCTTCTGGGTGCCATGACTATTGTTGAAATGGTTGACCAGCACCAGGGATTCAAAGTAATAACCGACAAGATTAAAACCACCAATAAGGTGAAACTTCTGTGGATCCTGAGTATTCTCACCTTTTTTATGTCTGCAGCGCTGGATAACCTGACAACCACTATTGTTATGGTGGCTCTTCTCAGAAAGCTGATATCCGACAAAAAAACACGGTGGTTTTTTGCCAGCATGATCGTACTGGCAGCCAATGCCGGTGGTGCCTGGTCGCCCATAGGAGATGTTACTACCATCATGCTGTGGGTAAAGGGACAGGTTACCACCATTCCCATTATTAAGGATGTTTTCCTGCCCAGCCTGGTAACCATGACCGTTCCCCTCATCCTGCTGTCATTTACTCAAAAAGGAAATGTTACCAGGCCGGAATCTTCCGGCAGGGATGAGGAATTTACAAAGCCGCTGGAGCGGGTGTTTATATTGATTTTCGGTGTCAGTGCCCTGCTGTTTGTTCCTGTTTTCAAAACCATAACCACCTTGCCTCCGTATATGGGTATGCTTTTTGGCCTGGGGATGTTATGGACTGTTACAGAGATCATGCACAGGGACAAAATCATTGGTATAAAGAAACGGTTAACTGTCAGTGGGGTGTTGGGAAGAGTTGATGTTCCCACCATCTTGTTTTTCCTGGGGATACTGACTGCTGTTGCCGCCCTGGATTCTGCAGGCCACCTGGAACTTCTCGCAACATGGATGGATGATGTCACAAACCAGAATATTTACTTCATCGACCTTGGAATTGGTTTGCTTTCTGCTGTTGTTGATAATGTTCCCCTGGTTGCAGGAGCAATGGGAATGTATGAAATTGCCCCGCCAGATGCTGTTGGTACGGCAGCCTTTTATGTTCAGGACGGCCAATTCTGGCAGTTCCTTGCCTATTGTGCCGGAACGGGAGGAAGCATTCTGATCATTGGGTCGGCAGCCGGTGTCGCTGCTATGGGAATGGAAAAAATTGACTTCATCTGGTATCTTAAACGCATCAGTTTACTGGCCATTCTTGGATACTTTTCAGGAGCTGCAGTGTATTACCTGATCATGGGCCTGTAACTCTACCTGTTTATAAATGTTTCAGCGAGATATAATAATTAATTTTATATCTCGTTTTTTTTATAATTTCGCATAAACCAATTATTAAAAGATGATAGACTTGTTACTCAATGTTCAGATCCAGTTGACCGATACTCTGTCCCAGGGTATGGAAGAGGCCGGGGAGCTTACATTATCGTACTGGCAACTTGCTTTTAAAGGCGGATGGGTAATGGTCCCCATTGTAGCCCTGTCAGTAATCGCGGTATATATATTCGTTGAACGTTTTTTTGTTGTACGCCAGGCTCAAAAAGAAGACACCTTGCTGATGAACCGCATAAAGGATTACATCCATGAAGGAAAAGTGGAATCTGCCCTTGCCCTTTGCCAGTCGCAAAACAGCCCGGTGGCACGAATGCTTGAAAAGGGAATAAATATGATCGGAAGACCAATCCGGGATGTCAATGCTGCCCTTGAGAATATCGGGAAATTGGAGATTTACAAACTTGAAAAGGGACTTCCAGCCCTGGCAAGCGTTGCCGGCGGAGCACCTATGATAGGATTTCTGGGAACGGTAATCGGCATGATCATGGCTTTTTACGACATGTCAAACGCCGGCAACAATATAAATGTAGCCCTGCTGTCAAATGGTATTTATACGGCCATGGTAACTACAGTTGCAGGTCTGATCGTTGGAATTATTGCTTATTTTGCGTACAATATACTTGTGGCGAAAGTTGAGAAAGTTGTGTTTATGCTGGAGGCCCGGACTTCCGAATTCATAGACTTACTGAATGAACCTGTTAATGAATAACATTAAAACCCATAGCTGATGGCTATCCAAGCAAGAAATAAGGTGAGTCCGGCATTCAGCATGTCAGGCATGACAGACATTGTGTTTCTTTTGCTGATTTTTTTCATGATCACCTCAACCCTGATCCACCCCACAGCATTAAAATTACTGTTACCGCAAAGTACGCACCAAACTTCAGCCAAACCCTTTACAACGGTTTCCATCACAGAAGATATAAAGTTTTTTATCGAAGACCAACCAATTGCCTTCAATCAGATGGAACGCATTTTACAGGAAAAGGTTGGGAACAATCCTGAAACCTATATCGCCCTGCATGTTGATAAAAGAGTGCCTGTTGAGTACCTGGTTAAGGTTATGAACATTGCAAAAAACAATAATTATAAAGTAATATTGGCCACTAATCCGAAATAGGTGAGTTTATTCAATAAAAATAGAAGAGGGATCCTGGGTACCGGTATATTTCATGCCGGGCTGGCCGTACTTCTTATATTTCTTGGATTTACAACCCCCCTGCCACTGCCTGAGGAAGAGGGGATCCTGATTAACTTTGGAATGGATGATGCCGGGAGCGGACTTACAGACCCGTCGCTATCGGTTCCTGAAGAAGAAGCAGTGCCCCCGCCGGAAACTTCCCAACCGGAGAATACACCGGTTACTGAAACTGAAGAAGAAGCAGTGTTAACACAGGACATTGAGGAAACCGTTGCCCTGCCCTCAGGAACAGAGGAGGAAAAGAAACCCACCCCCGAAGAAATAGAAGCCGAAAGAAAAAAACAGGAGAAAATTGAAGCAGAACGAAAGAGACAGGCAGAACTCGAAAAGCAGAGGATCCTGGAACTTGAAAAAAAGAGACTGGAGGAAGTGGAACGAAAAAGACTTGAGGAAGAGCAACGGAAAATCCAGGAAATCTCTGACCGTACAAAAAATGTTTTTGCCACAGGTAAAAATTTGGCGGAAACAGATTCCGGTTCTCAAGGAGTTACCGGAGGGGCAGGCAATCAGGGAGGAATTACCGGAGATCCATCCTCAAAAAACTATTCAGGTACCGGAACCGGAAAAAAGGGCATTTCTTACAGTTTGGATGGAAGAACACCGCTATCACTGCCACTTCCGGAATACAATTACCAGAAGCAAGGCATTGTTGTTGTAGAGGTAACCGTTGACAGAAATGGTTTGGTAACTATAGCAACTCCCGGTGTAAAGGGATCCACAACCCTGGATGAGAACCTTTTACGCGCAGCCCGAAAAGCAGCCCTGGCTGCAAAGTTCGACCGGAAACCGGATGCTCCTGCATTTCAGAAAGGTACCATTACCTACCA
>CAYOFK010000074.1:0-14401 GCA_964403185.1 uncultured Rikenellaceae bacterium
TACTGGACATGGCCGCCAGTGAAGCCGAGGCATTATTCAGGATTGTGCGGGGATTGACCGCAAAGGATGAGTCGGATTTTAACATCACAAAAAGTGATAACCTGGTTAACATCCTTCTGGATAACATTAAAAATGTTACCATAGCGGCCATTGTCATTGGGCTGATCACCCTTTTCGGGGCCATGGTTGGACTGATGAACATCATGCTGGTTTCTGTAACTGAACGTACACGGGAAATTGGGATCAGGAAAGCCATTGGCGCCAAAGCCAGGACTATAAAACAGCAGTTTTTATTTGAGGCCATCCTAATCGGACAATTGGGAGGGGCTCTTGGGATAGTCCTGGGCATTCTTGCCGGAAACCTGATTTCCCTGCTTACCAGAACCTCTTTTATCGTACCATGGGACTGGGTCATCGGCGGTGTTGTGGCATGTTTTATTGTCGGTCTTGTTTCAGGTATCTGGCCTGCCATAAAGGCTGCAAAACTTGATCCTATCCTTGCTTTGCATTATGAATAATAAATTTTAATACTTCCCAATGAAAATCCTTGAGATCGAAAGCACATCAATCACACCGAAGGTTTTGTTTAATCCGGATGAGGGAATACTTGTAATTGAGGGCAGGTCTATTCCCGAGAATCCCGAAGAACTCTATAACAAACTGATTCTTTGGTTAAAAGAATATTTTTTGTCTCCCCAGGATCATACTGAGCTGAAATTTTCCCTGGAGTACGTAAACAGCGGTTCAACAAAATTCCTTCTTGAATTAATGCGCATCATCAAGAAAGGGGCCGACCAGGGTGCATCCATCCGGATAAAATGGCACTATGAAGAAGAGGATGAAGCCATTCAGGAACTTGGTGAACATTTTATTGAAATGGCAAACCTGCCAATTGAACTGATTCCGGTCCGACCTTGATCTCAATCCGCAGAGGTGGTCATGCCCGGCCGACGAATAATGCAGGAAGGGCACAGGGCACAGGGCACAGAGGGAGAGTCACGGATTTAATATTTATGAAATATTAATCCATTAATTCACAATCCGGGTTTAATACTGGGTTTTGGTGGTCAGAATTATTTCTCAGAACAGTTTTTCTGCCAGGTCCACAACGCGTGCAGAATATCCCCATTCGTTATCATACCAGGACAATACCTTGACGGTTTTTCCATTCACCATAGTGCTCAGGGCATCAAAAATTGAGGAATGGGTATTCTGAATGATATCCACGGAAACGATAGGATCTTCAGTATACTCCAGGATGCCCTTCATGGGTCCTTCTGCAGCTTCTTTCATAGCCGCATTGATTTCTTCTTTTGTGGTTTCTACTTTGAGGTTGGCCACCAGGTCAACCAGGGAGCCGGTTGGAGTGGGTATCCGGATGGCCATTCCATCCATTTTTCCCTTCAAATCGGGGATCACCTTACCAACAGCTTTGGCCGCTCCGGTGGTGGTAGGTATTTGAGAAACAGCAGCGGCCCTGGCCCTTCTAAGGTCGGAATGAGGCAGGTCCAGAATTCTCTGGTCATTGGTATAGGCATGTATGGTTGTCATCAATCCATTCTCAATACCAAATTTGTCATTCAGAACCTTTGCTATAGGTGCCAGGCAATTTGTGGTGCAGGAAGCATTTGAAACACATTGGTCTTCAGGACGAAGGTCGTCATCGTTGACCCCCAGAACAATCATATTGTCAATGGCATCCTTTGACGGAACAGTAAGGATGACCTTTTTAGCCCCGTTTTTCAGGTGGTCTCCATACCCTCCTTTTGGATGTTCCTTTTCACGAAAAATCCCTGTGGATTCAATAACCACATCCGGGGTGGTGTTCCATGGGATGTCAAGCGGTGATTTTACGGCATGTACGGGATATTTTTTCCCATTACATATGAGGTTCTCATCATCGAAGTTAACTGTTCCCTGGAATTTTCCCTGCGTGGAGTCATATTTTAGTAAATGGGCAAGTGTTTTCGTGTCTGTCAGGTCATTAATACCAACAATCTTTAATCCTGGCCTTTCCAAAATCAGTTTAAAAACATTCCTTCCAATTCTTCCAAATCCATTGATGGCAACTGTAATCATTTTTAAAAGTTTTAAATGTTAATAATCGATCCAAAATTAGAGAATAAAAACAAATAAGTCAAAAAAAATAAGACCATCTTCGGCCTTTATCTTACATTATTGAGACGGTGATTTTAAAAGTTGGAGGCGTATTTCAAAAATGGAATTTTTTGAAAAGAGCCGGGGAGAAGTAAAGTTACCGTGGAACCGGCCCCTGGTTACCCTGGAAGTTCAGGGCGGCTTCTGATCTTGGGTCCACAATCTTGCCAAATCTGAAACTGGCATATATGGCCGGAAAGAATTGCTTATTATCATCCGAAGCCATGATCCGGACTTTTTTATAATAGGCATCCAGTGTAACACCAATCTCAATGGCACTCACCAGAGGATCTCTTTTCCCAAATTCAAAATTCACGCCCACTCTCCCATAGAGGCCCGGGACCACCTGTATCTCCCCAAATCCTTTAAAAAAAGAAGCCCGGCCATAGATGTCCGTGGGCTTGTGCAGGGCAGCGTTGAACTTTTCTGTGGTCAGAGTGTATTCATACAAAGAAACCGGAGTCAATACCTCATAATAAACCGGTTTAAGGATGCCCAGTGATAATCCCCCGGCATACAGGAACCTGACAGCGATCCCTCCCTTGTCAACCTTTTTATATTTTATCCTTTGGAAACCGATTCCTACATGAAGATTAAAAAAGACGTTCTCTTTCCCAAATACAAAGCGTTTGCTATCCTGGAACCAGGGGTTGGATGTACGAACCTCTTTGGGATGCTTTATGACATTCAGTCCGATTTCGTAGAGTTTCTGATTAAAAAAATTGATGCGTTTCCCATAGCGGTAACTGCCTCCGTACCCGGTTGAATACAAAGTTATTCCAAAGGTTCTTTCATTTCTGAAAAAGAGCTTTTGCTGCTCGTCGATTTCACCTTGCGAAAAAACCTCCGGGAAAATCAATAAGAAGAAAACAGCTATGAAACCTAACTTCTTCATGTGTCTTACAGATTATTAAACATCACATTCCAGTAAAGGAATGAAGGTTACCAGGAGAGGGATTGACAGGGGTGGTTAACCAATCTCAGCAGGCTGTTCAATCTCTGCCTGAGTGTACGCCGGACAAACTTCATTATTGCAGGAACTGAAAATGCTTCCCAGTACCAGGCAAAATGCCGCAACTATGAGTATTCTTTTCATTTTTTCCTTTTTAAATCTCAGTAAAATACTACCTATCCACGGAAACAAATATATAGTATTTATGTATAATATCAAATGCTTATACGTAAAGGTATTAAGAATGTTTTTAAATAACGTAAAAATGTTGACTTTATTACACTGGCAATAATGGGTTAAAAGTTCTATAGCCGTCGGGGGGCTGTCTCAAAAGTCAGATTCCATATCAAGTACGGAATGATGCCATTATGTTGCTTTTGAGACAGCCCCTATTTTGTTTATTCTTTTCCGGGGGGTACTGGCAAGCGGCCTTGTGTCCAGGGAATGCCCCTTTCGGCCAGGGCTTTTCTTAAAACTGGCATGCCTTCACTGATGATATTCCGGAGCTTAGCATAAACGGGTCCGAATTGTTCTTTGGCGATCTCATATTGTTCCCGCTGTGCACCGGTGATGCCATGGAAACTCGAAGAAGTTGCCCTGCTGGCAAAACCAATCCGCCCGGTTATAGTTGGCGGGGTGGCATGTACCCTGGGAGCCCGGATCGGGCGCCCGCTGATTGCAGTCAGGATATCAAACAACTGGGTGTCCAGTGATGCGACATTTTGCATCAGGTCTTCAACCTCTGCCGGAGCGGTTAACAGTGCATTTTTTATGTTTTCCAGTTCTATCCGGTAAGCCCGGGCTGTATTGGCAGAAGTGTTTACTGAAACACTCAGTTCACCAACTTCCTGTAAGAAGTCAAATTTGGCTTGTTGATCCGCACCTGAAAATGTGCTGTTATCCCATGCCACAATTTTAAACTCTTCAGGTTCTGTCAGCTGTGTGATTTTTCCGTCAACATTTTTTGAAAGTTTCACTTTATAGGTTCCCGGAGGCACCCTGGTTCCTCCGCCACCTCCGTAGAAACGGCCACGTCCCCCTCCCACAGACATGCCTGAGGGGTATCTCATGTTCCAGGTAATCTGCGAAACACCTTTACCTGGCCGGGTCTTCAGCCGGGTAATGACATTATCATTGCTATCATAAATGGTGAAAAACAGTGAAGGAGCTTCTTCGGTATCCTCGGCGAACAGTTCGTCCCGGGTTGGATAGGAAATGGTTTTACCGGCCTTCATATCCTTTCGCTGCTGTGCTTTTCTTTTTTCACTGGCTGTTTGGAGCTTCTTGCCATAATAATAAGTGAATGTTGCAACCACCGGGGGGTTCATTGCACGGAAATATACGTCACCCATACTTCCTCCGTTACTGGAGGGGAAATAGAGCAGGGCATCCTTGATATCAAATATGTGGGCTTCTTTTTTCAAAATTTCCCCGTTCAATTCTCTCAGGTAGGCAAAATTTTCCAAGATATAGAATCCGCGTCCGAAGGTAGCCACTGCCAGGTCGTTTTCCCTTTGTTGGATGTCGAGGTCTTTTACCTGAATAGTGGGTAAACCGGAACTCAGTTTCATCCAGTTCTGACCCCCATCAATGGTTACATGCACACCCCATTCGGTACCAATGAACAGAATGTCCGGATTCATGTGGTCTTCCCGGATTACATAAACCGTACCATCAGGAAGGTTTGACGCGATGGATGTCCAGGTATTTCCTTTATCATTACTTTTAATCAGGTAGGGGGCAAAGTCGCTGTTATTTTTCCTTCCATCAAAGCAGGCGTACACCACATACTCATCATGCATGGAGGGGAGTAATTGATTAACAAAGGTCATGTCAGGCACTCCCGGGAAGGATTCATATCTGGTCCAGGATTGCCCGTCGTTTTCCGAAACATGGATCAGGCCGTCATCGGTTCCGGCATAAAGCAATCCTTGTTTGGCAGGCGATTCGGCAAGTGCAAAAATATTTCCAAATGGAGAAGTGGACACACTTTTGGCAATGGCTTCAGGTGGCCATATCTTTCCCATCATGGGGAGGGTATTGACATCAATTTGCCTGCTCAGGTCGGGACTGATCTCGGTCCATGAATCACCGCGATCGGTACTCTTAAACACCTTATTTGCTGCGGCATAAATAGTGGCGGTGTTATGCGGGCTAATGAAATGGGGGGTGTTCCAGTTAAAGCGGTACGTTTCATTCCCTTTTGGCTGAGGTTTGATGGTTACCCGGTTTCCTGTTTTGAAGTCGAACCGGACCATTCCTCCATATTGTGATGAAGCGTAGGAAATGTCAGGATTTCCGGGTTCGGGGATTGAGAGGTATCCGTCACCACCATTGGTAAAGGTCCAGTCCTCATTGATCATGTACCGTTTCAGCGTCCTGGAGGGTCCGATCCAGCTCCCGTTATCCTGGGCACCACCGTACACCCAGTAGAAAGGATAGCGGTCGTCGGTCCGAACGTGGTAAAACTGTGTAACCGGAAAGTTGCTCTTAAAGATCCAGTTTTTACCACGGTCGTAGCTTTCATAGATGCCGCCATCGCAACCCGCCAGGTAGTGATTATAATCACGTGGATCGATCCATAAAGCGTGGTTATCAACGTGTTTATTCTTTTCACCAAGCGGCGTGAAAGTAACTCCTCCATCGTTGGTAACCATGTTCCGTGTATCCATTGAAATGACGCGGTTGACATCTGCCGGATCGGCATATATTTCCTGATAATACTGCGGGCTTCCGGCAATTTCCGCACTCATTTTTTTCCAGCTTTCACCCATATCCAGGCTCCTGTAAAATCCGCCTTTATTTCCGGGAAGTTCAATGATGGCATAAATCACATCAGGGTTTGCAGGTGACAGGGCCAGGCCTATTCTTCCCACATCTCCACCGGGCAATCCACGGGTCAGTTTGCGCCAGTTTTTTCCGCCATCTGTGGATTTGTGTATGGCAGATTCAGGACCTCCGTTGATTTTTGAATACACACGGCGCTCCCTCTGATGGGCGGCCGCATAAAGGATATCCGGGTTTCTCGGGTCCATTTCCATATCTGAGATCCCGGTGTAATCTCCAATGGTTAAAATGGCTTCCCATGTTTTTCCGCCATCCGTGGTCTTGTACAATCCACGGTCGCCACCAGGACCCCAGGCAGGTCCCTGGGCACAAGCATAAACCACATCTGAATTCCTGGGATCTATCATTATTCTACCTATATGACCGGATTTTTTCAGACCAACATTTTTGAAAGATTTTCCCGCATCCAGGGATTTATAAATCCCGTCTCCGTAGGCCAGGTTCCTCTGTGAATTGTTTTCACCGGTACCTACCCACAGAACATTCGGATTTTTTGTATCAATAGCAAGGCATCCGATTGAAAAAACATTCTGGCTATCGAATATGGGCGTGAATGTGGTCCCGTTGTTTGTGGTTTTCCAAAGACCGCCGGATGCAACTCCGACATAATATTCAGATGGATTCTCAGGATTCACAGCAAAGTCGGCGATGCGGCCGGAAGCTATGGCCGGACCGATACTCCGGAATTTGAGAGCTCCGGTTAAAGAGCTGTTCAGAAGACTTTTCTCCTGTTGTTGTGCGTCAGCCTTCTTGTTTCTTTGAGAAAAAACGGATCCCGGTACTGCCAGTGTTAGCAGAACCAGAATCAAAATGATCCTGTATGATGTTGATCCTTTCATAATAAGGTAGTTTAAGGGTTTTGGTATTCCGATAAGTGTGGCTAAGTTAAGAATAATCCCGAAATACAACCGGCAGGAATACTGTTAATAAACAGTAAAAAAAGACCTTCAAGGTTCTGAAAACCTTGAAGGTCTGATCCTGAACAAAATAAAAAATCAACTACCGGATCACCATCTTTTTAACCACGGATTGGGTGCCATTACTGATCCGGATGAAATAGAATCCGGATGGCTGGCCCGAGAGGTCAATGAGGATCCTCCGTCCCTGGGCATTCTGAAGCTGGTTGGCATAAACAACCTTGCCTGTAATAGTCGCAATCCTCAGATCCAGGTTGTTTCCTTCCAGATCAGAAGAAATCTCTATGCTAAACTGACCCTCACTAGGGTTCGGATACACCCTGAAATCAGGTTCTGATCCCACAACGAGAATATTGGTAACATCCGATATATCATTGACACTTCTTGGCAGAAGTTTGTAATTACCATATGAATAGTACATCACACCAACAATATGATAGATATTACCTACAACAAAATCTGTGCTCGCAGTGTAGTTATAGAGGCGGTCATCAATGCGGGATGCACCGGATCCGTCATTGACTTCAACCTCATCGAAGCCCAGGTCATTAGCGATGACTTCAGCGCCTACAAAACGCATGAACACACTTTCCCATTTTTCCTGGTTGGCATTGCCGGTGGCCACTTCAACCGGACCCGGAATGGCAACCCCGGTTTTTTCATGTTTATAATACTGAACAAAGCCAATCTCTGTCAGGTTATAGTATTCTTCAACTATACCAACAACAGTGACGCTGTCACCCAATTGTGGATTATCGGTCAGGTCGCGATCCTGATCGTAAACATACACACCGCTCCAGGCTGAATCAGCATCCTGTATGTAGTAGCCTTTTAACTGGCTTTGGAAGATATTCAACGCTGTGATCACACCGCTCACTTTAACCTTTTGATCCTTTAAGGGAGAATCCCCGGAAGGATCGGTAGTATACTGGATGCTATAGATATCTTCTGATGTCACCACTTCCCATACGACTGTAACGGTCCAATCTTTGGTGGTGGTGCCATCCTGGGCAGTGACCGTATACACAACAGGGTTGGTGAAATCCTGAACTACTCCAGAAAGTGGGTTGATTGCAGCGCCTGCCGACACTTCAATGGTTGGGGTTAATGCAGCCAGATCGGTCCCGTAAGGCATCACAACGGTTACGGAATCTGGTCCTGATGCTATCCGGATTTCACCAATTGCACCTGGTATCGTAAACGATGTAATTTCGGTTGCGGTGCTGGCGGCAGAAGACACCGTTACGGTAACGGTCCATGTTTTTGTGGTGAGTCCGTCTTCAGCAGTCACCGAAAATACCACAGGATTGGTAAAGTCCAGGGTGTCCCCAGATTTCGGACTGGCGGTTGCTCCGGCAGACAGGGAAAATACAGCTACCAGGGAATCTTTCTGGGAATCCATACCGAAAAGGATTTCAACATTGATAGTTGCAGCTACACTGTCGATATCAGCACTCACCGTCACATTATTCCCTATTGTATCCTTCAGTACAAAGGATGTAAATTCGGCCTGGTCGCTTCCCTGTGGCGAAGGAGATCCGAGGTTTGAGAAAAACATGTCCGGGAAAACCATCCATTCTGAATCCGTTTCATTTGTTCCGGCTATGGACGTCCAGGTCGTGTCTCCCATATTAACTGTTATTTTCCTGATCAGTGTATGATCTTTGGTGGCATTGGTTACCCCGGCCACATCCCAACCGGTTCCCGGGTCAACACCTTCTCTTCCAATGGCATCTATCAGTACCCATTCATCTCCATAATATCTAACCAGGCCCTGGGCATCATCGCCGTTATGGTAAACCGTGGAAGTCATGTCTGCCACAGCCAGGATCTCTGCGTCGGCACTTGGGTTGGCAACAACAAAAACTTCCAGTGGCGGAAGGGTTCCGGAAAGGTTAATGGTGTATTTGTACCAGGTTCCACCATTGCTAACCTGCCATAACCGGTATTCTGACAGGTCAATGGTTTCAGCGGTTGGATTATAAAGTTCGAGGGCTTTATTACTTCCAACGGATCCTTCAATATATTCAGAGAAATACAGATCAGCAGAAGCAGCAGTAAAACTCCAGACATTGCTTCCTGAAATTCCACCAAATATAAGATCCTTCCGGTCTTTTACAAAACCTGCATCCATTTCAACGTAATAGGTTGTACCTGGTACCAAGGGTTGTGAAGGGGTAACCTTCATATTGTTATAATTCAGGATAACACTACCTGTATCAAACTCTTCAACCAGGGTGCCGTCCGCTTCACGCAGGTAGATTTTTCCTGTTCCGGCCATAATCCACTCGGTAAATTCAACAAAGAAAGATGCGCGTACGGGAACGTCTGTATCCCCATTCACTGGCAGTGTCTCCATAATCCGGGGCCTGATTGTGTCTATCAGATACACTTTCACCGGGCCGGCGTTAAAGGAGGTGTCATAATAATCGAAAATGATGAGGCCTGCAGAATCTACCGGTGTGCCAAGGGGGATGACCAATGAGAATGTATCCCTGTTGGCATCCAGGGGTTCAGGTTCTCCGGTTTGTTCATTCATCGTAATGATCATGAGCATATCCTCTTCATAGATATAGGAACCCAGCAGGATGCTGTCCAGGTCGGTATGGGTCCATTCAAATACCACTGTATCGCCCAGGTAATAGATGTCATTTTCCTGTGGTTTTACAAAGGCCACTGCACGGTTATCGGCCACTGTGAATGGGCCTTCTGAATCATAATATGAAGTGTCTACTGCATCGTATAGCCTGACATCATAATCACCCTCTTCGGCATCGTGCGGTATCCACAGGTCAAACGCTCCGGTGCTTGCAGCTATGGGCACCGGAATGCCGTTTTCATCCGTAGTGATGGGTATCACCTCATCCGCAAGATAATTGTAAACGGCTACGAACAGGGAGTCTATATTGCCAGAGGTCCAGGTGATGTGGATGGTATCCCCGATATTGTAATTCCCCGGGCCTATAGGTGCGGTGATATTCAGTTGGCGAAGAGCTGTTGTTGTAATATCAAGCATGGCCGGTGTTGCCTGTAAGTTGGGTGATGTCTCATCATCCTCAGCCACTACAAATACATCATAGGCTGTACTTACGGTAAGTCCGGAAATAATGGCGACATACTCTGTATTTGCTACGGGAATGTCAATACTGCCACTTTGAAGAACGGTTCCTCCTGTATAGTCCACACCTGCTTTAACCTCTGCAGAAGTCGGCGCGGTTGAGCCATCGGCTACAACAATATAATAAGCTTTGCCGGGTTCATCAATTTCAACGCCCAGCCCCATTGTTGTATCTACCACAAAGGTGGCAGTGGGTGAATTCAGTGCCCATACAGGGGGATCGGTGTCGGGTCCGGACGCAGAAAATGTTTGTCCGGTATTCACTGTATTTATTGTAGCAGTGGCTGATCCTTGCCAGGTAAAATCCGTATATACATTACCTGTTCCGGACAGTTGGAGAGAACTTCCAATAGCTTCAGTGCCTGCTTCTGCAACGCCAATATCAACACTTGTCATTCCGGAAGCCGGACCATCAGCGGCACCAAACGAGCCTTCGTAACTCAGGAACTGAACAACGGTTGTTCCATTGTTCACAAGCGCCATCCCATCGGGGGCACCGTTCTGCAATCCGGAAATAGCAAACCAAACTGTTCCATATCCGTTTTGCTGATCAGTAATTGTACCGGACAATGCAACAGTATTGTAGCTGATTCCGCCATTACCATTGTAGGCCACAATTGAATAAGTAGATAAATCAGTTCCGGCTGGTCCGGCTATTTCCACCCCTTCACCTGAATCGGCTCCATTATTATCATAATGAATTTCATTAATGAAGACCGTCTGAGAATAAACAAAGAAAGGAAGAAACAATGTCAGAATTAAGAGTAAAGATTTCTTCATAGGATAGGTTTTTAGTTATTAATAATTGATTTTTTCATAAAAAAAAGGGTACTAAATCTAAGAAAAAATCTGTGAATTTGTATCAATAGAACACAATTCTTATAAACAGATTTTGACCAATTCATTTTGATGATATGTGAATCTGTTTTTTCAACCGGGACATAATAATGATGATTGTCCTTGTTTTTAATAGCACCCTTTGATTAATATTGCAGGAAAAACACAGAACATGCTGAATACAATCCTGAGCCACCGGTCCATCCGGAAATATAAAGAAACTTTCATTGAGGATGAGATATTGAAAGAAATACTGAATGCCGGCACCCGCGCCTCTACCACCGGCAACATGCAGGTTTACTCCATGGTGGTCACCAAAGAGCCCGAATTGCGCAAAAAACTATGGAATGCACACTTTAAACAGGAAATGGTGTTGCAGGCGCCCGTTCACCTTACCTTTTGTGCCGATTTTCACCGGTTTTCCACCTGGTGTAAACAACGTAAGGCCAGTCCGGGCTACGACAATTTTCTGTCATTTATGACCGCAGCCATTGATGCCCTGCTGGCGGCACAAAATGTTTCACTGGCTGCTGAAGCTCACGGATTGGGTATCTGTTACCTGGGCACTGCTACTTATATGGCTGACATGCTGATAGAGATACTTAAGTTGCCCTGGCTGGTTGTGCCGGTGGCAGCCATTGTTCTGGGTTACCCCGATGAGGATCCCGGTTTTACCGACCGCCTTCCCCTTGAAGCGGTGGTGCACAAAGAGGTGTATCAGCCTTACACTTCCGGAAGCATTGACCGTATTTATGCTAAAAAGGAGGCTTTGCAGCTCACAAAGGACCTGTTGGCGGAGAATAAGAAGGAAACACTGGCACAGGTTTTTACCGACAACAGGTACACCAAAAAGGATAATGAATTTTTCTCTCAGAAATTCCTCCGGGTGTTGAAAGACCAGGGGTTTATGTAGGGACGGGGGGCAAAAGATGAAGAGTTCGGGAGTTAAAATCGGAGATGAATTTTGCGATAAACAAAGCGAAGAAGCAAATTTTCAACTTCTTATATACATTGAACAGAACTATTTTAACAAGTAAGGAGTATTAAACTCTGCGCTCAACCGCGTTGCTCAAATACCACTCCAAGATTCTCTGCCACTTCTCTCAGGTCTTTCTGTATTCCCGGAATGATGGTTATTCCTTCCCGTGCTATGCGTTCTTCTGCTTCCCGTTCAATATCTCCCGGGATGAGCACGGTTTTTCCTTTTATGGGTTTTGCTTTCCTGAAGGTCTCAATCCATTGGTCCATTCTCTTCTTAAAGGATGCTGCCGGCATAAAACCATCAATCCTGATGGCTCCAAATAAATGCCCCATGCCTTTGCCAGGCTGAACCTCCGGCATGGGGAGGTAAGCCAGGAAGGGGGGTACAAAGGGACCAAAACTGGCGCCTGAAAGCACACCTGTGAGAATGTCCACCATGGATGCCAGGGCATAGCCTTTATGGCTGCCATGGGCCAGATCCCCGCCCAGTGGCAGCATGGAACCGCCTTTTTTCATAATGTCGGGATCGGTTGAAGGGTTGCCATCTTTATCCTGGACATACCCCAAAGGAACTTTTTCGCTCTTTTTAGCTGCCACTCCCAACTTCCCCCTGGCTATAGGGGTGGTGGAGAAATCGGCCACAAAATCCGGTTGATCGCCTGCCGGAACAGCCATGGTGATGGGATTGGTACCCAACATGCGCTCCACTGAATTGGAAGGGGCAACCATGGGATTCCCATTGGTCATGCAAACCCCGATCATGTCTTCCTTAAGAGCCATCATTGCGTAATAACTTCCGATACCCAGATGGTTTGAGTTCCTGGTGGCCACCCAGCCTGTGCCGGACATTCTGGCTTTAACAATGGCCAGCTTCATGGAATAAACCGCTCCGATCATCCCTACGGCTCCATCGGCATCTACAACAGCAGTTCCCGGTGATTCGTGTACCACCTTTAAAGAGGGACAGGTATTGATGCGTTTCTTTTTCCAAAGCTGGTAATAATCCTTAACCCGGATCATTCCATGGGAGGGGAGATTGCGAAGCTCGGCATTGATAAACACACTGGCAATAGTTCTGGCATCCGGTTCCGGACAGCCCATTTTTTTGAAGATTGCAAACACAAAATCTTTTAAATATTCGGGTGTGAACACGTAGGAAGTTTTTTGTTAACCTTATTGGATTTTGTTCACTAAGTTACTATTTACTGCAAACTGCATACTGACGATTTTGAAGCAACAGGGATGTTTTCCTGTCCCCATGCTCAATACTTCTCATCCCTCCCTTCTCACATAAAACGAATTGGCCTGGTCGGTTGCCGTCATGACAACATCATTGATGGTAACATGTTGTGGCAGGTTGGTTACATACCAGATCACCTCAGCCACATCCCCGGCCTCCAGTGGTTTCATGCCTTTATAGGGTATTTTGGCCATTCCGGGATCTCCATGAAACCTCACCAATGAAAATTCCGTTTCCACCATTCCCGGATTTATGGAAGTTACCTTG
The DNA here is from genome assembly GCA_964403185.1 of uncultured Rikenellaceae bacterium. Classification (GTDB taxonomy): domain Bacteria; phylum Bacteroidota; class Bacteroidia; order Bacteroidales; family VadinHA17; genus CAYOFK01. The sequence continues at coordinate 13,317 of CAYOFK010000074.1, forward strand.
ATGCCAAGTTCCAGCAGGTCAATGCGCATGCCTTTGCTAAGGGCATCTACTGCATGTTTGCTGGCACAATATACATTGCCCTTTTCATACACTTCTTTGCCGGCGGTAGAACCGATATTTACAACGTGCCCTTTTCCGTTTTTCATCATTAGTGGGAGGACTGCTTTGGTCATGTAAATCAATCCTTTTACATTGGTGTCCAGCATGCGTTCCCAGTCATCAAGCCTGCCTTCCTGAAAATGATCGAGACCTGCGGCGAGGCCTGCATTGTTCACCAATACATCAATTTTTTGCCATTCTTCCCCCAGGGAACCCACAGCCGTATTTACCTCCTCAACATTACGTACATCAAAGTGTAAGGGACACACCTTAATTGAAAATGCATTTTCCAGCTCATGTTTCAATTGTTCCAGCCGTTTTTTACGGCGGCCGGTAATGATTAAATGACAGCCTTCAGCGGCGAATTTTTTGGCGGTTGCTTTACCAATTCCGGCAGTAGCGCCGGTTATCAATACGATCATGTGAATTCATTTTAAATATTTGAATCTAAAGATATAAAAAGGGATTATTTCCATTCACTTGTCCAGGTATTAAATGCCTGTCTGTTTTCTTTCAATCCCTGCGGGATGAGATATTGCACTCGAGCCTGGCTGATGGCCCCGTCGAAAGACAATTGCCCTGGGGTAAAGCCCCGGGTACCGTATGTCAAAAACAACCGGTCCGTGAGGAATGTTTGCGCAGGGCATAGATTCAAATACGGACCGGAACAGTAAAATGCCTGATAGAATTGAAAAATTATTCTATTTTATTTTACACATTTTCAATTAATTACAAGAATATCAGGATGATTATGGAATGAATTTTGAATGTTAATTCATATTTTGAGTGAAATTTGTTGATTATATTTGCTTCCGTAATCCAATCAATTCACAGGGGGCTATGCCAAACGCAAAAGTAACCTTAGAAGCCGCAGAGACGCTGGGGCTTGACGCTTATGAATTCGACCTCATTAAGAAGATGCTGGGCCGGGTTCCAAACTTTACGGAGCTCAGCATTTATTCAGTGATGTGGTCGGAACACGCATC
>CAYOFK010000075.1:0-14384 GCA_964403185.1 uncultured Rikenellaceae bacterium
AAGGATCGGGGAAGAAAAGCTCCCCGGTGTCCGCTTCCGGATACCCGGTTTATTTGACCGGCCAATCAGTGTTTATGTGCCTTCGGACATTGCTGATGACGGCCTTAAAGGCATGCTCATCCATTTTCATGGCGCCGGTCATATTCCGAATAAAGCAGTGTATGGATTGGATGGCTCAGTTGCGGCAGTAAGCATCCATCTTGGATCTGGTTCAGCAGTGTATGAACGGGCATTTTCTGACCCGGATATGCTTGAGAGAACTGTTGATGCGGTGCGCCAATGGTGCCGGAATGCAAGCGTCCCCATCCGGGATGAGCTTAATGTGTACCTGAGTTCTTTCAGCGCGGGATATGGCGCCATCAGGGCCATACTGGAAGCTGATTGGAATAACATCAATGGATTAATACTTTTGGATGGATTGCATACCGGTTATATCCCCGAAGGCACCACTTTGTATGATGGTGGAACATTAAATAAAAAAGAGTTGGATGTATTCCTGGCATTTGCAACACAGGCATCTGAGGGCGGAACAAAAATGATAATCACACACTCTGAAATTTTTCCCGGAACTTATGCAAGTACCACTGAAACAACCGACTACCTGATCCTGGCTTTGGGACTAAAGCGCACACCCGTGCTGGAGTGGGGCCCGGTGGGGATGCAACTTTTAAGCCGGACCGAAAAAGGGAACCTGCTGATATTGGGATTTGCCGGAAATACGGCCCCGGACCATATGGACCACCTGCATGGATTGCCGGATTTTTTGAAAATGGTTATTCCTGTAGAACGAACGTCCTCGTTCGTTCATCGATCCGAAAGGATCGAGTGATTCTTATCGAATGATCCAATCCCTTACCATTCGGATATAGTCTCCCACTGGCCGGATAGGACAGAGGTAGGAACACCAGGGTTTCAGAATAAACATGGAAGAGATAAGAATGATCCCCAGCAGGATAAAAACAAAGGTGCTTCCGGACAATTTATAAAAGGCGCCATAAACCTCATAGCTTGTGATCGAAGGTTTCCTTAAATAGATCGCGATTATGATGCTTGCAAGAACCAGTGTTCGCTGGAACCATAGCAACCATAACCGGGCTGATCTGAACCGTGGTTTGGCGCCACCAAGCTTACCGAGACCTTCCTGGAGGCCTACAAACGGGCATACGCGGTCGCAATACACATTTTTCCCCGATCCGATGATGAAACCCAGGAATCCAAATACAAGGATATAAAAGCTCAGGTGTTCTCTCCAGTCGGGGAAGGATCCAAGCAAACTCCGGATTACCTGGATGACAGTTAAGGGGTAATTGTAAACAAAACCCAGAACCACAAATGCCAGTCCCATAGTTGCCCAGCGCATGATCTTTTTATAGGGCATCCACCGGCGCGTACCCAGCCAGGCGATGAAAATCAGGAAAACCAGCCAGACATCCAGATATTTTATCTGCAGTGGTGATGCCCTGTCGGCAGGCAGCCTGCAGGACTGCATGTGCGAGATGGTTTTACGGCAAGCCTGATCCACAGATTTCTGAATGGCCGCACTGGTTAATGTTGCACCGGATATGGCGGTGATATCATCGGGATTAAGAACCAACTCACAATCGGTTTTGTCTTTAAAATATGTAAAAAAGCCATGGCGTTCCACTTTCAAAAAAAATGAATTGGTTTCCTGATGATGGATGGTTTTTACATCCATGATGTTCCCTCCGGGAGAGATCCTGGTTACTGTTTGAAGCCGGCCGCCGTATCCTTTTCCTGATCCCTGAGCAAGATAGTAGAGCAGGGTTTGCGTGCTGTCGGTTTTATGTACCCGGAACAGTCCGGGCTCCAATTCAGTCAGGCTTCCGGCTACATTGTAAACGGTGCGGATTTTATCTTCCATTGCCTGTTCAACACGGAGATCCCCAGCCCACCAGGCCCCCACAAGCAGAATCAGGGCGGTAAGCCCCAGCATCCGTTCCGTTTTAATTTGTTTTGATTTGCCTTTCCCCGTCATAGTCACTGGCCTGGTTGATCTAATATGCCTTTCTTGTTGTTATTTTCTTCTCCCCGGCTTTGGACCAGAAATCCACATTTTGCAATTGACGGCCATATCCACCGGCCTGGTCCAGTTCAACCATGGCCTTATCCAAAGGTTCAATTTTCGCTTTAATGCCATCCCTGATGAGTTTATGCAGCCATGAATTGTTTGGTTTATTGAAGGGGCAGGTCCGTTTGCAGCTTGAACAACTGAATCCGTTGAAATCGTAACATTTTTCAACATGGCAGTACCATTTCAAACTTCCGTTATTATTTGATTTTGACGGTCCTTCCCATGTAGGATCTCCCCTGGAAATTGCAGCACTGGGACACTCATCAGCACAGACCATGCATGCATTGCAAAATTTTTTCACACCAAACCTGATCGGCGCATCCGGTTCCAATGGCATGTCTGTAATGACCTTCGCAAGCCTCACCCGGGGACCGTATTTCGGTGTGATCAATAACCCGTTCCTGCCCAATTCACCCAGTCCGGCATCTATGGCCATGGGAATGCTCAGCCCTGTTCCGTTCCCTGCAGGAAGGGCGCGGTATCCAAGGGCCCTGATAAATTCTGAAAGACAGTAACTTGTAAATGCCATTCGTGAATAGCCGTTACCGGTGGCGGCGGATGCCAACCGGCCGGGAGAGTTAGATATGGCTTCAAAGTCCTCTTCAAACGCCAGTACCACAACACGGTTCATAGATTCCGGAATGTACCAGGCCGACTCTGTTTTTTCAAATTTTTCATCTTCCGATAAAACGGGGATCGACCTGTCGCGTTGATCTCTGCGCGGACTGAAACGGTCGGAATACAACCATTTGGGATTCAGTATTGAAATGCCTGCAAGCGACGCCCCATAAAAGAGGGAGGCATGCTTCACAACCAGGGAAGCATCCTGCCAGTTCATTCCGTTCACATCCGGTTTCCAAGGTTCATTGTTCATCCTGTTGATCATTCTTGCCATGCCATTGCTTGAGTCCCAACCGTAGCATGGTGAATTTCTGAAGTTCGCCAGGCTCCACGATGCGGCCATGAGAGCATAATCCAGACGGCTTTGATTGGGTAGCTGTCCCTCTTTTTCAACCAAATGTTCATACATCAGGTTTTCTGATTTTTCCGGACGTTCCTGCCTTTCAGGATCCCACACATTCCTGCTGAACATTTGCATGCGTTCACTCATGCGTTTCAGCATGCCAGGCTGTACCTCATAGGGCGGGGTTGTCCCGGAAAGCTTTTCCACAAAAAATTCACCGTATTCGGTTTCAGATTCCAGAATGATGCCGTTTTTTGAACGTCCTATAAGCTTAGGCGGGACGAATCCAAGCCCAACGGCAGTGGCACCGATTCCGAATTTTTTCAGGAATTCTCGTCTTTTAATATCCGGATTTTCCATAACGAAATATATTATTTTCCGGGTTTACGTTTAATGTACCTTCCCAGGAATACGGCTAATAATATGGCAGGGAACCCAAATATCAGGCCCATGATCATCGCTGCCCGGCCGTTTCCTTCCGCAAGAAAGCCGGACATCATCAGGAAGACAAAAACAAAATAAAACAGGTCACTGATGACCATACTCCAAAACCACCAGGGGGGGGTGAGTTGCTTCTTCTGTGTATAATTGAATATTAAGAAGAAAGCAGTCATGGCCAGTCCGCCAATAATAATGCCTGCTGCCAGCATAAAAGGTCATATTAATTAATAAGTGACTAAAGTAAATATCTTTTTTTTATCGCACTCTGTTCTAAAGCATAAACAACTGATTAGGGTTAAGTAGACTGAGAGGTAAATAGTGAAGGATGCATGACGTTGTGCACAATTGGTGTCTGTCTTTTTGGTGGACCACAATTGCGGGATTGATAGAGCCGGGGTACAAAATCTTCACATTCTAGTCCTACGGACTGTCTTATTCCTCTACAATCTGCAACAGGGGCTGTATCAAAAGTCAGATTACATATCATTCCTGCGAAAGCAGGAATCCATAAAAGCCTGATTTTCACATTACAAAGATTCCGTATCAAGTACGGAATGATGCCATTATGTTGCTTTTGAGACAGCCCCTGGCTATTATCTATAAGTCTCTCTGAGACTAACCTGATCCACAGGATCATTTCTTAACGCTCCAGCCCTGCAACCAGTCCCTCCATCATTTCAATCCGTCTGTTCGCGCATAGGGGTCTCACAGGTCAAACATCCGGCGGTTGCCCGCCTGCGGCAATATCATTTGGTATCGTTGGTTGCTGCATTACGGGACTTATGGCCCAGGTACCCTCCATGATGTCTGAGGGCATAATCATGGCTGCTGAAACCGATCTTTTCCATCAGACATACAACCAGGGCATCACCTATTACTGTCATCACTGTGGTGGAAGTGGTGGGAGTTAATCCCAGGGGACACACTTCATCCGGATGCCCCGTAATAATTACAAGGGGCGTGATCCGGGCAAGGGGACTGCCGGAATTCCCCGTTATGACCGCCAGTGTAAGATCCGGGACCAGATTTTGTGCGAGCTGAACCAGCTCAATGATTTCCCTGGTTTTACCGGAGTTGGATATGAGTAAAAGCACATCGTTTTCCCTGATCACTCCCAGGTCACCATGTTGCGCATCACTTGGATGCAGAAAAACGGCCGGCGTGCCGGTAGAGGAGAAGGTGGTGGCAATGTTAATGGCTATTTGCCCGGCTTTGCCCATTCCGGTTGTGATGACTTTCCCCCGCTTTTGGTGGACCTGTTCATAGAGGGTATTGACCACCAGTTCGAAGGTGGCATTTACAGGGATGGATTGAATGGCTTCTGCTTCTGCTTTGAAAATTTCCTGAATTCTGTATTCCATTGTTTTTGAAAAATAATTTGTAGGGAGTAAAGTTATAATTAATATTTCTTAGATTTCATCATAGATCCAGGATTTCTTTTCGCGCTTTTTTGCTATTTTTATTGACTTTATTCACCCTCTTTAAATACCTGATGAATTAGTGGCAATGAATATATACAGTGATAAAAGAACCGTGATGACGCTGGATGCGGGTGGAACAAATTTTGTTTTTTCTGCTTATATGGGTGGTCGTGAGATCATTGAACCGGTCCGGAAGCCATCAAATGCTCATGACCTTAAACTCTGTCTGGATACTATAAAGGAAGGCTTCCGTGAGATCAACAACGCACTCAGAACCGATCCTGTTGCTATTAGTTTTGCTTTTCCCGGTCCGGCCGATTATGAATTGGGGATCATTGGGGATCTTCCAAACTTACCGGCATTCCGGGGGGGAGTGGCCCTGGCTCCCATGCTTCAGAAGGAGTTTAACCTGCCTGTTTATATCAACAATGATGGCAATTTGTTTGCTTATGGTGAAGCCATTGCAGGTTTTTTACCTTACGTGAACGGTCTGTTGACAAAGAATGGCAGTCCGAAAACCTATAAAAACCTTGCCGGATTTACCCTGGGTACTGGCTTTGGTTGTGGAATCGTTATGAACGGAACCTTGCTTGTGGGAGACAATTCCATCGGAGGGGAAGCCTGGTTATTGCGAAATCCTGGAAACCCAAAATACAATATTGAAGAACGCATCAGTATCAGGGCAGTCCGCCGGGAATATGCCCGGCTGACCGGTCAGCAAACCGAAGATGCCCCCAGTCCAAAAGAGATTCATGATATAGCATCCGGAAGATTGAAAGGAAACAGGGAAGCAGCAGTTGAATCCTTTTCACGTTTGGCGGAAGCGCTGGGTGAAGCTATTGCCACCGTATTAACCCTTTTTGATGGCATTGCGGTTATCGGGGGGGGGATATCGGGCGCCTTTTCCGTTTTTCTCAACCAGGTGGTACAAAGTATGAACTCCAGCTTTGAGAAACCGGATGGGACATCCATTAACAGGCTGTTGATGAGGATATTCAACCTTATGGAACCCCTGGAAATGGAGCTGTTCATTAAGGGAGATTCCAGGGAAATCATCATTCCGGGCAGTGATGAATCACTCCATTATGACCCTATGGTCCGGAGTGGCGTTGGAGTGTCGCGTCTGGGAACCAGCCAGGCAGTTGCTATAGGTGCCTACGCTTATGCCCTGAACAAACTGGACAACTGAAATTGTATTAATTTGGATCATCCGGAACCATATGCAGCCAACCATGATGTCAATTATTGATCATATTGAGCAAGATCCTGTTCTCACACGCTTTGAAAAGATCCCTGTGGCCGTATTTGCAGAACCTGATGTTGCCTCTGTAATGGTGGCAAAAGAGATTAAAAAGCTCATCAAAGAAAAGCAAAAGGAGAAAAAAAAATGTGTTCTTGGATTTCCAACAGGATCCACACCGGTTGGATTGTATGAGGAACTGATAAGAATGCACACCAGGGAGGGACTGAGCTTCAAAAATGTAGTCACTTTTAATACGGACGAATACTTCCCAATGGATTCCCGGGACATACACAGCTATGAACGGTTCATGAGAGAACACCTCTTCGACCATATAGATATTCCCGGAGAAAACATCCATATACCGGACGGTACCGTCCCTTTAAATGAGGTGCAAAAGTATTGTGCAGATTATGAATCCATGATCCGGAAAGCAGGAGGGATCGATCTCCAGATACTGGGGATAGGGCGGACCGGCCATATTGGATTTAATGAACCTGGATCTTATAAAGAGTCCCGGACCAGGCTGATCATCCTGGATTATATGACCATGAGTGATGCTGCCAGTGACTTTTTCGGGGCAGAGAATGTTCCCCGGAGAGCCATCACTATGGGAATTGGTACCTTTTTCGAAGCCAAACGGATCATTTTAATGGCATTCGGGGAAGGTAAAGCCGGGGTTATAAAAGAAACAGTGGAGGGGCCGGTAAGGGATGCAGTCCCCGCCAGCTTCCTGCAGACCCATCCCAACGCCATGGTGATCATTGGAGAAGCTGCAGCAGCAGAACTCACACGGTATAAAACACCCTGGCTGGTTGGAGAATGCGACTGGACCAGCCGGATGATCAGGAAAGCGGTGGTATGGTTGTGTCAGAAAGTCAGCAAACCCATATTAAAACTGACCAACAGGGATTATAATGATAATGGGATGGGCGATCTGGCCGCTGAATACAGTTCAGCATATCAGATCAACCTTAAAGTCTTCAATGATCTTCAGCATACCATCACCGGCTGGCCCGGGGGAAAACCCGATGCCGACGACAGCAAACGTCCTGAACGGGCCAAACCTTTCCCAAAACGGGTCCTGATTTTCAGTCCCCACCCTGATGATGATGTGATCTCAATGGGGGGTACGTTTATCCGCCTGGTCGATCATGGCAATGAAGTGCATGTGGCCTACCAGACATCCGGGAATATTGCCGTTTTTGACGATGATGTGATCCGGTTTGCAGATTTTGTGTCAGATTACCAGTTTTCCTTCGGAGCTGAAAATTCTGATTTTGAACACCTCTTTAAAAAGGTGCAGGAATCCATTCAGAATAAAAAGCCGGGCCAGATCGATTCTGAAGAAGTACAGGAAGTTAAAAAACTGATACGCCGGGCCGAAGCAAAGGCCGCCTGCCGGTTTGTGGGACTTCCTGAAAAAAATGTGCATTTTCTCGACCTGCCATTCTATGAAACCGGGACGGTCAGGAAAAAACCTGTGGGTGTTGAAGATATAAACATTACCGTGCATCTCCTGCGTGAGATCAAACCACACCAGATCTATGCAGCAGGCGATCTGTCTGATCCGCATGGCACACATCGCGTATGCCTTGATGCCATACTCAGAGCTTTTAAAATCGTGAAAAATGATTCCTGGACCGGTGATTGCCGGGTTTGGCTGTACCGGGGTGCCTGGCAGGAGTGGGACATCTCGGAAGTGGATATGGCCGTTCCCCTTAGTCCGGATGAGGTGATCAGGAAACGAAAGGCCATCTTCAGACACCAGTCACAAAAAGACAGTGCCCTCTTTCCTGGAACAGATGAGCGGGAATTCTGGCAACGGGCCGAAGACCGGAACCATGCAACTGCAGTTCTCTATGATAAGCTTGGAATGGCTGAATATGAGGCCTTTGAAGCATTTGTAAGACATTACTTTTAACTTTTAATATATGAGAACATTAGTTCCCGTATTACTACTGATATTTTTTGCCGGCTCCTCTTGTTTCAATGGTTTAAAAAAGAAGACCGGAACCGGGAAGGAACCTCTGTACCAGACATCCGACCTGACACCGGAAGGCTTGTTTACCGGTGGTATTGAAGGTCCTGCCGTAGATATGGACGGACGTCTGTATGTAGTGAATTATGAACGGTCCGGGACGGTGGGAGTGGTGCAGCCCGGGGGAGCCACACGCCTGTTTGTTGAACTGCCCGAAGGAAGTGTCGGCAACGGCATCCGGTTTCATAGCGACCGGTTTATGTTAATAGCCGATTATACAGGCCACAACATTCTGGCTGTGGATATGACTACGGGGTATATTTCAGAGTATGCACACGGGCCTTTTATGAACCAACCCAACGACCTGGCTATTTCAGCAAATAATACCCTTTACCTTAGCGATCCCAACTGGGAAACATCCACCGGGAACCTGTGGAGGGTTGACCCGGATGGGACAGTGGTATTGCTTGAGGAAAATATGGGCACTACAAATGGGGTGGAGGTCTCCCCCGGTGGTAAAACCCTGTATGTGAATGAAAGCGTGCAGAGAAAGATATGGGCGTATGATATCCTGGAGGATGGTTCCCTAACCAACAAACGTCTTTTTTACGAGTTTGAAGATTTCGGGCTGGACGGGATGCGCTGTGACAATAAAGGAAACTTGTATACCACCCGTTATGGAAAAGGAACGGTTGCTATACTTTCGCCCAAAGGTAAACTTATTAGGGAAGTTGACCTGGTGGGTAAGAATGCCTCCAATATTGCTTTTGGAGGCCCCGACGGGCGGACCTGTTATGTGACCCTTCAGGACAGGGGTTGCATTGAAACTTTCAGAACAAAATACCCCGGCAGGGATTGGTAGAATTCTGACCCTTCATCTGGCTGCTATCCGCTTAGCGCTTTTGAAGCGCTTAGCGGCTCTCCTGCTTCCTTTCAGGTAGGATCCCATCATGGGATTAATGATTAGAATATCTGCCATTTCTTCAATCGCATCAGGACTCTCAAACTTGAAAAATCATATTCTGTCAGGTTAAACCAAATGTTCTGGTGTTTATAAATGAGTTTTCCAGGATCATTCATGCAGCGGAGGGGAAGGACGTTGAAAGGCAGTAATGGTTCAGTACAGTCAATTAGATAATCCGTGTCGTCGATATTTACATGTACAATCATGTAATCATAATTCAAAGTAAATGGTGTTGTTCTATCTCTAATGATACCATTGTCTCTGGTACTTAAAAATACAGGCTGGGATGTTAAACCGGCTGATCGAAGCATGCCAATCAGAATTAAATTCAAATCCGTTGAATTTCCTTTTCTGTTTTTGAGGTTGGGGTTCAGTCTGTTACTGATCCTGCAGGATTTCAAAGGCTTGAGCCATTTACAAAAGTTTTCACACTTCCGGGTAATGATTTGTGGCAGTGGGTATCATGTTCGTATAATAACAAAATATACATCGGATTGGGGTATGGCAACAGAAAGTTTTATGAATTTGATCCTTCTAAATTGATAATTTCAAAATGAAAAGGCAACAGTAGCGAACCGTTTCCTTTGGGATGACACTAAAGCAGAAAACCTATTTCCGTAGCAGAACCAGGTTTATCTTATCAGCCTTGACCATATATTTCTGGAATTTTACAAATTCATCATACTCATCGGCCGGGAACCGTCCTTTTTTCATACATACATTCCGGATGTAAGTGACGATATTTTCAACCACTACAACTTCTGATTTGTAAACTCCAAATTTCGATTCGTAAGAGTAAGTTTCAGGTACGACCTCAATGGTATGGGTTGAAGGCAACACATATCTGATAGTATCTGAATCGGTATAGGCATAGGTCAACATCAGATCAGAGTGCCGTTCCTGCGATTTGCCGGGGACATAACTTTTCTTATTCATCATATTGAGTGGCAGAAACATTCTCTTGCTGCTTGTAGTGGCGTAGTTATGCAATTCAAGATCAAGAGATTCAATAGCATAAGGCAACTCCTGATGTTCAGTTTTATATTCGACATCCAAAACATCAAAATCTGCAATATCAATGGTATTGTAAAGCCTTTTTATCTGATCTCCTTTTTTTAACCTGACGGCAGCTTGTATGTTTTCATATTGCAGGCCTGCATATGAGGTAGTAATCCTGGTTTTGCCTTTCCCGTTGGCTTCCAGTATTACTTCAGCATTTCTGAATTGGGTGTTTTGTTCCATAGGATACGTTGGAGTTTGCACAATTTTCCCATCATTCCCTGCTACCAGGAGGACGTCCCGGTCGCAGGTAAAACTGCCCAGGAAGTCGAATGGCTGGGTTTGACTGGTACATTCAAGCCAAATGGTATCCGGCCCGTCAGGTATGCATAAAATAACGTGGTTGAATTGATTGCTTGGAAAATCCCTTTGCATTGACGGAGCATTTTTCCCGGCTCTCACAAGCGTATATATCGCCGGAATCTCTACTGCTTTCAGAAGTGCATAGGCATAATTGGTGAGTCCTTTACAGTCTCCGTAACCTTTTTGATCCACCATGGCTGCCTCATAAGGCTGGAAACCGCCAATTCCCAGCTGGACGCTCACATAACGAGTTTTACCCTGCATATACTCATATACAGTTTTCACTTTTTCCCTTGTATTTTCCTTGCCTTCCACCAGTTTTTGTATTTCCAGGACTGTTTCCTGTGGGAGTGCATCTCGTCCCATATTTAAACTGGATATCCAGGATGAGAAACCTTCCCAACTGTCCATGGATCCCTCGGTTTTTTCGTATTCAAATCGGGTTGGTGCGGTATGTACCGAGGGAACCTGTTCAGCAAGAGAAACAGAAAGGGGTTCCTGTTCAAGGGCTTGCAGGTTTTTAACCAACCAGCTGTACTGAATGATGCCGTCTTCTTCTTTAACAACCGGATCACCAATACGCCTGGAGTTGAATCTTAACATATCGTCCCTGGTCATGATCAATTGCAATCTCGCTTCCTCAATTCCCATCTCATACCTGTTTTGTGGCATCCAGGCAGGAAATACAAGCAGTCCGTTGTATTCAATTTCATATTCGTATTCTACCGTAAACGGGTATTCTGAATAATCAGGATCACAGACTTTCATTCGGGAATCGTCATATAAAGTGCCACCTGAAACGGCACTGATATCCATAATATCAGACCCGGAAAGCTTTCTGACTTTATTGCCGTATTTATCGTAAATGGTCCCTTTTATACGTTGAATTTTATCGGCATTGTCATAGTATTTCACAAAATAGGAATCTCTTAACCCCCGTTCATTAAGAATAGTAATGGCATATTCTTCTGAATAGGTGGCTTTTTTTTGGGAATGCACTTCCAGAATTATATCTGAATACCGCAGTACGACATTAGCATTCTTTCGCAGTCCGTCCGGGATCTTGTCCACTGCCAGGTCCTTTTCAGATTTAAGTCCGCAAAAAACAACAACAATACCCAGAGACAGGAGAATAGTTATAGATCGGTTCATAGTGCCAGGATTAATCTGATCCGGCTGATACTTGTTTCAAAACCACTTTCTCGGATTGTTTTTCGACCATTTTCTCAAAGAAACTTTTAATGGCTCCATATTCCAACTGGCTGAACATGGGCTTCTTGATAGTCGAAATGGAGGTCACCTCGATCATTTGATCATTTTTTGTGGCGGTGTAAACAAATGACCCGCCATTATCCGGGAGTTTCAGTGTCATGTTCCCGGGGATCTCCTCTACTTCATAACCCTCCGGAATAACAATGGCGGATACTACTTTTCTTGTTTCAGGACAGATGAAGTCAATGGGAAAGATCCGTTTTTCTTCTTTAAATGGATTTTCGTTGAAACCATTTCCAAGCAGTGGGTCTATGAAAAGCATATTGCCCATATCCTGAACGTGTCCATCTATTGTCAACTGGAAATTCTCAATCAGGGATTCGTATTCATTGTCCACATTTATGAGCTCATAACTTTCAATATTCCAACCACCTTCAGCTTCTTTCAAGTCGTCAATATATTCCTCTTCACCATCCACTTTCAGGTTTTTTCTTTTGTTGAGAGCTGCATAACAGCCCGATTTTCTTGATAAGCTGCCAGTTAGCTCCCCGGACTCATTAACCTGCATCCTGGTTTCAATAGTGAATTCGTATTTTCCGTTATTACATAGGGGGATCCATTTTGATTTTCCCCGAGGCATGATCAACCTTCCTTCATTGTTCATGCATTTTGCAGGGAGTTCATTAAATGCCAATAATGGTTCGGTGGCATCAAGAAGGAACTGTTTGCCTTCGATTTCAGTATACAATATTACGTAATTGTAATTTGCCTCAATGGGTCTGGCAGTTTCTCTGATGATTCCATTGCTTCTGGTGCTTAAAATGACAGGATGGATCTGAAATCCCGCCTGTTTGAGCATGGCCATCAATAAAAAATTAATTTCTGAAGAACTGCCTTCACCTTCTTTAAACGGTTTTTTCAGGTCCTCGTAAACAAACATTCTGCTTCTTCCATCCCATTCCATATGATTCTTGACAAAGGAATGAATAGCCGTCAGTTTCTCCAGGTCCGTAGTCTTGCCGGCAATGGCCTCACTCACATAATCTTTCAGAAAATTTGCTTTATTTGTAACAGAAGCAAATTTGCCGGAGGTTAATAAAGATTCCTCATAGCTTCTCCAGGTCTGGGAATAGCTTCTTGTCGGATATCCCGGAATGTACAAAAAGGTCAATTCAAATTCCAGTTTGCTTTGGTAATTATGGAGCCCGGGCATGTGCGGTTCTTTAACCAATGCAGGAACATCATACATGATCCATTGATGTTGGGTGGCGGGGTTATCCCCTTCATCTAACAGGGACTTTTGATTTATCTGATCGATTGTTTCATAACCCCGGGTATAAAACTTATATTGGAAATAGTCAGGCATTCTGATATTGTATTCACTGTACATTACCGGAATGCTCATCTGGAAATTCCAGGGTACCAATCTTTCATAACTCCCCTGTTTCTTTTCAAAGGAGTATTCAATTATGGATCCTTCCTTTACGTTTGGGAATGTGAATTTCAAAAGGCGGTCATCCCCCGACACTTTTTCAACAAACATTTCTTTTCTGTTTAGTTTGTAGGTCACTATTTTTCCGTCTTCCAGGTTGTATGTCGCTGCTTTTAACTTTATGACACCTCTGTCAACAGTGTGGGGTATTTCAACATCAGCATAACCAAATCCATCTTTACTGAGTATCTTGATCCTTAAATGGTATTTGAAATTCACTGCCACACCGGTGGCCAAATAACTCAGATAGGTGCTGCCAAAATCAAATATCCCAACGGCCCTGGCAGATAGATCTTGTTCATAGACCGTCATTTCCATGTTTTTTTTGTCGATGTTGCCAAATTTCTTTGGGGGTTTCTGTCCGGAAGCGAGGCTAATGAAAAAAAATAAAAACAGAATCAGGAGTGAGTTTTGAGTTTTCATCAGGAATGAATTAATTAGGGTTAACTAAATATACGACAATTGTTTAAATTCACATACTAATCCTTTTTATGTTATATAACATATTCCATATCGCTCCAAAGGTGCGAAAACAGAGATACAATAAAGTATATTTTATTAAATCGGGCACCCTCATCAAAAGCACCGATCCAGCAGGTCCCCAGTCCTTCCTCCGTAGCAACGAGTGTTAAATGATCTATTGCTATGGTCACATCAATATCGACACTATTGCCATAGCCACCCATAAATTTATAGGCCTCTTCAGGAGCTCCGCATGCAACAATGATCAGGGGTGCAGTGGGCCGTCCACATTTGTCCATTTGAAGCCCTGGATACCTGTTTCCGGTTTTCAGGATATTCAACCAGAATGAACCTCCAGGGTTGATAATTGCACGCTTTTGTCTTGCTTTATCTGTTTTTATTTGCTTGTGAACCCGGAGGGATTATTCGCTGCGCACGGGCAGACGCACAGGCCGCTCATGAGATCGCTTCGCTAAGTTCGAACCCCATTGAGGGTTCTCGTCCCCCCGGCAAATGAAAAAAGACCACCTGTGGATCGGGATTATGTCACCTTCGGTGCCATGGACCCTCCTTTTCAGAGCTGCAAATAAAAGCAGAAATTGCTATCGCAATTTTCACTCCAAAAGTTTGCAAAAAAAAAAGCGAGCTTTTCCTTTTTGCTCGCTTTTGTCTTGCTTTATCTGCTTTCACTTGTTCGTGAACCCGGAGGGACTCGAGCCCCCAACCTCCTGGTCCGTAGCCAGGTGCACTATC
>CAYOFK010000076.1:0-14320 GCA_964403185.1 uncultured Rikenellaceae bacterium
GAATATTTTGGATTGATCAGGTATCACACTCAAATTTAGGGATAATTATTTTCCCGGAGGATACGAAATTTCCAGTTATTTATAATAATCCGTCGGCCCGCTCAGTGCCAGCCCGGACGGTTGGCAGGCGGTCCACCGGATAAACCCTTCAAAGCTGGAGGTTAAGACCTGGGAGGGGATATGTTTACAGTGTAAACATGGGCCAGGTGGTGCGAAAGCAACCTCGCAGGTCTATTGTTAAAGTTGCTGTAGATCGATTTTTTAAATCGATAAGCGACTTACAAAGTCGCTCTACAGAACATCTATAGAAGCGGTGAAACATATATCGGACCTTTGGCACTTATTCCAGGGTTGACCGTTTTGGCTACAAATATTCCGGGGCTGTCTCAAAAGCAACATAATGGCATCATTCCGTACTTGATACGGAATCTTTGTAATGTGAAAATCAGGCTTTTATGGATTCCTGCTTTCGCAGGAATGATATGTAATCTGACTTTTGAGACAGCCCCTCTTCAGCCCCATCGGGGTTAGGTATTGAAAGCCTCCGGCATCCAATCTGCGTATTAAGGCTGCCTGTTTGTAGGTCTAACTTGTTAGCCGCCTGGCGCTTTTTTAACACTTTATAAAATTGGAGACCACTTTCAAAGTGGACTCCAACTTACAACCATATCGCCTCCAGTTGAGTAATGGCTCTATATCAGTAATTTTTTATTCCGGGAATGTATTGCCGCCATCGGGTTGATACACCCACTTGAAACGGACTTCGGCGTTGGGTTCTATGTCGATCTTATAGGTCTTAATGTCAAGAATTAAAAGTTTGGTAAACTTGTCGGAGTTGGTTTTAAACACCCATACCTGGTTTATCAATATTGGCTGAGCCAGGGGATCATAATTACTAACATTCACCGTTTTATAATTATTAAAGGCTGTCAGCGCTTCGGAAGCAGTACCATAAGTGCCAATGAGTGAAAAGGAGTTAAGAATATTAGGGCTGTCCAGATATGCTCCGGTGACATTTCCCTGGGCATCGGAAATGGGCAGAACGAATATATCGGGAGGATTTGTGGATTGCTGAGGATTGTATAAAATCACTGAACCTGTACTGAAAGAAAAACCCTGGATGCTGTAAGTAGTGCCATCAAGCACTCTTTCAGAATTCAATGTTTCCTCACCTGATGTTTTTACTTTTTTGTTTTTTTGACATCCGGTAAAAACCAGGATGAATATTAACAACAGCAGTGTATTAAGCTTGTTCATAATTCTATATTTTATTTAACCGCGCCCTGTCTTAGACGTTCAAGATACAACTCATAGTATCTTGTTGCCAATTCTGACCTGAACTTTTGTTGTTCTTTAACACGTTTGTTATAATCGTTTTTGGATTCATGCACTTCATGGGGTTTAAAGAGTTCGTGATCATTAAGCTCTTCCAGGAAAGCCTCTTTACAACAATAATTCACAATGATTTCAGGATCAAAGGCCCAGATCCGGACCGTACCATCCATTGACCCACTGGCAAAATCCGTGCCATCCGGATTGAACAACACCTCATTCACAGCCCCCTCATGTCCGGTAAATGTGTAAATGAGATTCCCTGACTGTACGTCCCAAAGCTTGATGGTTTGATCTTCCGATCCACTTAATAGAAAATATCCGTCCGGACTGAAACTTATGGAGAAAACTGCGCCGTCATGTCCGTCCAGTTTCCGGATCATTTTTGCCGAATCCTGGTCCCAGAACTTTATTGATTGATCCCTTGATGCACTGGCAAGGAAGGTGCCTGAAGGATGGTATTCAAGATCGTAAATATTCTCTGTATGGGCTAATGCGGAGGCCAGGAATTTTCCTGAAGGAAACTCCCGGATATGGATGGTCTCATCCAGCGATCCTGAAGCAATGCGGGTTCCATCCGGGCTAAAACAAACGGCCAGAACACTTTTTGAATGTTCAACCACAGTCTCAACCAGGGTTATTTCCGGGATATTCCATATTTTATAGGCCCTGCTAAAGGATCCTGACACAAGAAATTCTCCCATGGCATCTGTGTCCATAGACCAAATGGCTGTATTGTGTCCTCTAAGCTGATTATGATAAACACCTTCGGCAGTAAAGAGTTGAATCACGGTTCCTGCGTTTGCCAAAAAATACCTGCCACCCGGGAGCCAGAGAACAGCATAGACTTCCCGGGTTAAAGGGATTTCGAACCTGGTTTTTCCGTTTCTGTAATCCCACAGTTTTACTTTATGGGCGCCGGTTCCAATAAGTATTTTAGTGCCGTCCGGATGGTAATCAAGGGCATGGACACCAGCTTTGTTTTTTTTGAGAATCAGGATCTGGTATGGATCTTTCTGAGCATACATATTCAATCCCGGAAACAGGGTAATGATCAGGAAGCAGGAGATTGATATGTAATAATTCCTCATACCTTGTGTAAAGAAGATCCAAAGATCAGTCGCGAATGGCTTTAATGCCAGGTAATATTTTTCCTTCCATATATTCGAGCATGGCTCCCCCGCCTGTTGATACGTATCCTACCTGTTCTTTCAGCTTGTATTTGTTGATTGCTGCGACAGAATCTCCTCCGCCAATGAGGCTGAATGCCCCTTTAGAACTGGCCTCTGCTATGGCTTCTGCTATGCTCCTGGTCCCCATCTGAAAACTACTCATCTCAAACACACCCATAGGTCCGTTCCATAAAATGGTTTTGGATTCCATGATCACATTCGTGTAGGTTTTGATGGTTTCCGGTCCGATGTCCAGACCCATCCAGCCTTCGGGAACTTCGCCCGCAGAAGTGATGTTTGTGCGGGCTTCATTATCAAAAGTATCTGCCACGATATTATCAGTTGGCAGGTAAACCCTGACATTTTTCGCGGAAGCTTTTATTAAAAGGTCCCGTGCCAGATCCAGTTTATCTTCTTCTAAAATAGATTTTCCTGTTTTTCCTCCCCTGGCTTTTATGAATGTGTAGGTCATTCCACCACCGATTACCAGGTTGTCAATCAGTTCCAGGAGATTCTCAATGACCATGATCTTATCTGAAACTTTAACACCGCCCATAATAGCCGTGAATGGTTTTTCTGATTGGTGTAATATGCGGTCCATATTCTTCAGTTCGTTTTCAATAAGGTATCCAAACGCACACCTGTCCGGAAAAAATTGAGCCACTATGGTGGTCGATGCATGTGCCCTGTGGGCTGTTCCAAAGGCATCATTTACGTATAGATCTGCCAGGCTGGCCAATTCTTTTGAAAATGATGCATCACCCTTTTTCTCTGCCGCATGGAATCTGAGGTTTTCAAGCAATAACACATCTCCCTGTTTCAGGTTATCAGCCATTTTTTTTGTATCAGCTCCAACACAATCACTTGCAAAATATACTTCCCTGCCTAATAATTTTGACAGGTGCGTAGCAACCGGTTTAAGAGAAAATTTTTCCTCATATGCATCTTTTGGTCTTCCTAAATGGGACATGAGGATTGGATAACCCCCCGATTCCAGGACTTTCCGGATAGTGGGTAATGCACCCTGTATGCGTGTATCGTCAGTTATTTCCCGCTTCTCATTCAATGGGACGTTGAAATCTACTCTGATAAGAACTTTTTTGTCTTTAAGATCAAGGTTGTCAATGGTTTTCATTAATATATTCTGTTAGCAGGTGAGAAAGTATTTCATCTGAGCTTACAAATTTAAAAAGAAAACAGGGTTTAAAAGTTAAAATATAGGTGAATCTGACGGAAAATAATAAATGATATGATTACGGGGTGCGATTGCTGAATTGTTACATTGTTCAAAAGCAAATGGCGGACTGCCTGTAGGACGACTTTCTGAGTCGCTAATCGACTTACACCGTTTTGCTGTGCAAAAACAGCACGAGGATTGCACCGGAAATCTGAGTAACGTCAATCTGCATTGGCTTTTCCTCAGCCTTCACCTTCGCCTGTAATCGTCGGACGACCTTACTAAGTACTATAGATTGTTATAATTATGGCGCCTGGTTTTATGACCCGGTACCGGGAATAGACCTCAGGCAACTTGTACCCTGCAACCTGATTACTTACCTTTGCCACATTAAGATCTTTACCATGTTCTTTAAGGATGTCATAGGTCAGGAATCAATAAAAAAGAAATTTCTTCAAACAGTTCAGGAGGAGCGGGTGAGTCATGCTCAAATGCTCTCCGGAGAGGAAGGATTTGGAGCTTTACCTCTGGCCCTGGCATTTGCTCAATATATTTTATGTGAAGATCCTCAGGAAAACGATTCGTGTGGAACCTGTCCTTCCTGCGCGAAGGCACAAAAACTGATACATCCCGACTTGCACTTTGTATTTCCTGTAACTACAACATCCACCAATACAAAGCCTGTCAGCGATGATTATCTCCCGGAATGGCGTGAGGCATTACTTGAAGACGGCTACCTTTCATCAAGCCGCTGGTACCACCATCTTGGGATTGAAAACAAACTGGGAATGATCTACACACAGGAAAGTAATGAGATCATCAAAAAATTGAATCTGAAAACCTTCGAGGCAGAGTTTAAGGTGATGATTATCTGGCAACCAGAAAGGATGAATCAAACCTGCAGTAACAAGCTTTTAAAAATCATTGAAGAACCACCTCCGAAAACCCTTTTTCTACTGGTTTCTATTTTCCCTGAGCAAATGATCCCAACACTATTATCAAGAGTTCAGAATATCAGGGTCCCGGGAATCGATGATAAAACCCTGAAAAGCGGATTGACCGGAAAGTACGGGTTAACAGAGGCGGATGCTTCAAAGATCATACGGCTTGCAGACGGATCTGTGGCAAGAGCGCGGGAATACCTGCAGTCAGGAGAAGATCTGGAATACAATTTGAATCAATTCATCAAATGGATGCGCCTGTGTTTTAAGAAGGATGTTAAGGGGATCCTTGATTGGGTTGATGAAATGTCGGTACTTGGCCGGGAAAAAAAAAGATCATTCTTTCAGTATTCCATGAGGCTGCTTCGCGAAAACTTTCTTTTAAACACCATGCCGGAGCATAAGGACCGGCTGAACCGGTTGACCGGAGAGGAATATTCATTTTCTGAGAAATTCTCAACCTTTATAAAAGAAGAAAACATACCGGTCCTGTACAGTGAGATCAATAAAGCGGTGGCTGATATCGAAGCCAATGCCTATGCAAAAACTGTATTGTTAGACCTATGCATAAAAGTAATGGGTCAGATCAGGTAGATTTGCCGGCGCCGGTTGCATGCTAGTGTGACAATTACTAAATTCCATTACTTATTTCACGTCCTTTTTTCCTTTTTGCGGCGTTAAAATTATTAACCGTAACTAAGGCTATGCTTGCAAATTTTGCCTTGCATAAAGAAAGAAATATCATAAAATATTAGTAACACAATTTAATAATTACCACACTAGGCAGTTCATTTAAATTTCCTTATTTTTGTGTTTTACAATATACAATATATCTGCACCCTGGATCCAAACGTGGTTTCAGTGGTTTAATAAAGTGCTAAATCAATGGACCCTCAAGAGAACCATTCAGAAAATGCCAACTCAAAAGTAATTAAGGATACCTCTCATCTGGTTGATTCCGGATTTAAACTCCCGACTTTTAACTGGTTATATAATGTACCCACATGCAGGGGATCTGACGATTTCATAGAGATCAGGTTTAAGAATACACGTAAGGGTATATTTAACAATATCTATAAGTTGCGCCTTAAAAAAGGTGATGTTGTGGCAGTTGAGGCCTCTCCCGGTCATGATATCGGGATTGTTTCTCTGACCGGCGAACTGGTCAGGGAACAACTTAAAAAGTACAATATTGATCCGAGAATAACAGAATTAAGAAAAGTTTACCGCAAAGCTAAAGCTGTGGACATTCAGAAATGGCAGGAGGCTAAAGAACTGGAACACGACACCATGCTGAAAGCCAGAAAGATTGCTGAAGATCTGAACCTGGATATGAAAATCGGGGATGTGGAATACCAGGGAGATAAAACCAAAGCCATTTTTTATTATATCGCTGAGGAAAGGGTTGACTTCCGTGAATTGATAAAGGTTCTGGCCGATCAGTTCAGGCTGCGTATTGAAATGCGGCAAATCGGAGCCAGGCAGGAAGCTGGCAGGATAGGCGGCATTGGATCCTGTGGCAGGGAACTTTGTTGTTCCACCTGGATCACCAACTTCAGCTCTGTTTCAACTACAGCGGCCCGCTACCAGGACTTGTCATTGAATCCTCATAAGCTGGCAGGGCAATGTGGGAAATTAAAGTGTTGCCTGAATTACGAACTGGATGTATATATAGATGCCCAGAAGAATTTTCCGGGTTCGGATATTCCCCTGGATACCAGGGACGGTACTGCACTCCATCAGAAAACGGATATTTTTAAACGGATTATGTGGTATTCCTTTGATCCCAATTCTGCCACGGGTTTTATCCCTGTTCCGGTAGAACGGGTAAATGAGATCATCAAAATGAATAAAGAAGGTGAAAAACCGGAAACGCTGTTAGATAAAAAAGGTGCAGAGCCGGTAATTGAACCCGTTTTTAATAATGCAGTCGGACAGGAAAGTCTTACCCGGTTTGACCGGAAACGTAAGAAGAAAAAGCCAAAGTACAGGAAAAAATGATTCCCTCAGAAGTTCCGGATCTGAATCACAAAACTGACATGAATCTGAGCAGGTATAAAATACCATGGGTGGTTGTTGTGTTTATTATTGTGGGCGCTGGAGTCTCTTCATGCGACAGAGAACGGGTGTATGAGGAACATATTGAAGTTCCGGACAGATCGTGGAATCCGGATCTGATAATGCAATTCCACCCACAGGTTTCAGATACCACAAATACACACAACATTTATATTAACATTAGAAATACCCCGGAATATTCTTTCAGCAATATTTTTTTGTTTGTAACAACAACCTCCCCTTCCGGAAGCTGGATAAGGGATACTGTTGAAATTCAATTGGCGGATGAACGGGGAAACTGGTTGGGCAAGGGTGTGAGTCATGTATTCTTCAGCCGCAGGATTTTTAAATTAAATGTTCGTTTTCCTGAGCCTGGCATTTATGGATTTGAAATTCAACAGGGGATGCGGTCCGATGAATTGACCGGAGTCCGGGATGTAGGCCTGCGGATAGAAAGGGTGGAAAAAAAAGAATAATCCAGGTGGGTAAAGGCAAGAAAAAAAAATGGGCCGAATTGGAAACATTTCCATCAGTGATCCAGCCTGAATTAGGAGAAGTTTTAAATAATGATTACCGGCTAAAAGGCCGGTGGCGTTCTGATTTTTTCAGGAATTCCAATCCGCTGGTGCTTGAATTGGGATGTGGTAAGGGTGAATATACCATTGGTTTGGCCCAAATGTTTTCCGGGAAAAATATTATTGGGGTGGATATAAAAGGTTCCCGTATTTGGCGGGGAGCCAAAACAGCTTTTGAGAATCAATTGAATAATGTCGGATTCATCAGGACCCGGATTGAGTTCATCACTTCCTTTTTTGATACAGATGAGGTTGATGAAATCTGGCTGACTTTTCCGGATCCGCAATTGAAAAGGAGCCGTTACAAAAAACGCTTAACCGGAACACTGTTTTTAAATGCCTATAAAACATTCCTGAGAAAAGGGGCCTCCATACACCTTAAAACCGATAATCTTGAATTACACAGATTTACTTGCGATGTACTGGCTTTTAATAATATCATCCCTGAATTTGCCACAGAGGATCTTTATTCCTGTGAGCTGAATAATGAAGCCCTCAAAATACAGACCAGCTATGAAAAACAATTCCTGGATCAGGGACAAAGAATCACATATCTGAAATTTCAGCTTCCGCCTGAGGATCCGGTTAAGGAATTACCAAACAATGTGGGCCATGGCGTCTGATTTTTTCAACCAGGTTTATGCAATTGCAAAAAAGATCCCGTATGGTCGTGTTACTACCTACGGAGCCATCGCACGATACCTTGGTACCGGGAAATCGGCACGGGTGGTTGGCTGGGCTCTGAATGCATGTCATGTTTCACGAGAATTCATCCCGGCCCACAGGGTAGTTAACAGAATCGGCATGCTTTCAGGGAAAAACCATTTTGGCACCTCCGGTACCATGGCACAACTGTTGGAAAATGAAGGAGTCCGGATAGAGAACGACCGGGTTGTGGATTTTCAAAGACTTTTCTGGGATCCAAATACCTGGCTTTGAAGAAAGCATACAATTTGAAAAAATAATTATATTTACAGAATTATATTAAATTAATCTAAATTAACATCCTGCATGACTATTTCTCGCTCCATTGTTCTTGAATTCCTGGAGAATATAAAACATCCTGGTAAAAAGGAAGATATTGTAAGCCTCAACATGGTGGAAGATTTACAGGTTGATGGTGAAAAAATAAGTTTCAACCTGGTGTTCCCGGGTGCCAGTGACCCTTTTGTGGAATCGTTAAAAAAGGCTTGTGTAATCATCCTGGAACAAAAGCTGGGTGAGGACATAAAGATAAAGGGGAATATCGGGCACAGGTTCCGGATGATTCGGGAAGAAGAGGAAGTCTTGCCACATGTAAGGAATATTATTGCAATTGCTTCAGGTAAGGGCGGTGTTGGCAAGTCCACTGTTGCTGCAAATCTGGCAGTGTCACTGACAAAAAAAGGATACAATACAGGCCTGATGGATGCAGATATATACGGACCTTCCATCCCCAAAATGTTTCAGCTTGAAGACGCAAGACCGGAAGTGCGGAAAGTGAACGGCAAGGATCTTATGGTCCCCGTTGAAAAATACGGTGTTAAATTACTTTCTATAGGGTTTTTTGTGGATCCAACAGAAGCCTTGATATGGCGCGGTCCCATGGCTACAAGCGCACTTAAGCAATTGATTGGACAGGGTGATTGGGGGGCATTGGATTATTTGTTGATTGACCTGCCTCCCGGAACCAGCGACATCCATCTTACTATGGTACAAGAGATATCTGTTACAGGAGTGATCATTGTAAGCACCCCCCAGGATATTGCACTGGCTGATGTGGTAAAAGGCATCGCCATGTTTAAAGGGGAGAATATTGATGTTCCGGTTCTGGGACTGGTTGAAAATATGGCATGGTTTACCACTGAGGAACTGCCAGACCATAAGTACTACATTTTTGGTAAGGATGGTTGCAAAAACCTGGCCATTAAGTACCATATGCCCCTTTTACAACAAATTCCTATTGTTCAGGACATCAGGGAGGGCGGCGACCTGGGGCTGCCTGTTGCACTTGAACATCAGTCTGTTCCGGGAAGAATATTTCAGGAACTGGCAGAGAATGTAGTGAAGGCTGTCGATAAACGGAATGCTGAAAAAACACCCACAAAAAAAGTGAAAATTAAAACCAGCTCTATACCTCATTCACATACCAATTAAACATATGCGTTATGAGATCAACTGATAAGACATCTGTAAAAGAAAAAGTTCTCAATTCAATTGAAAAGATCAGGCCATACCTCCAGGCTGATGGTGGTGATGTTGAATTAATGGATGTCAGTGCAGACTACGTGGTGACCATTAAATTGAATGGTGCTTGTCACCAGTGTCCCCACCATCTTCAAACTACCACAGGTGTAGAGGAAGCCATAAAACGAGAAGTGCCCGAAATCAAAACGGTAGTTACTTTCCAGGCCTGAAAGAGACAGGGGTATGAAATTTCGTCTCCGGATGGCATCAACTTATAAGTGACGCAGATTTGACCTTCCTTTGTGATTTTTCTATCTTTCGTTGTTAATTTCATACATCTGCATAATAACCAGCCTGAATCCCTGTTTATTTGATAGAAAAACCTCAAAGATTGAATCTTTTTAACCGGCTATATTACCTGGCAGGATTGGTGCTCTTGTTTTTATTGGCAGGATGCTCAGTTGAGAAAAATACCAGCATGTCACGTAACTACCATAATGTAGTTTCCCGTTACAATATTTATTTCAACGGGAAAGAAAGTTTTAAACGGGGCATAAAGAAGATTGACAGGGCCTATAAGGATGATTATTCTGAAATTCTTCATGTATTTACATTCAGCAATATAAATTTCACTTCTTTAGCCACTACGGATATGGACCGGGCCATAACAAAAGCCTCCAAAGTCATCACGCTCCACTCCATAACGGCCAAACCCGATTTTAAAGGAAAAGAGCTTTCTGACCGTGAACAGGCTTTTTACGACAGGGAGGAATATAACAATTGGGTACATCCCAGTTATCTCATGATGGGGAAGGCCCGTTTTTATAAACACGATTATTTTCTTGCTCTGAAAACATTTAAATATGTGAACGAAAATGCTCCGGAATCAGACATCAGGTTTGAATCCATGATTTGGATTGCCAGGATTTATAATGAGCAGAGTGAATACAGGGAAGCGATTAAATTATTGCAGTTCCTGGATGAGGATCCGGATTTTCCTAAAGGACTCCGGTTTGATCTTTCTGCCACTTACGCAGATCATTATTTAAAACAGGAAGCATTCAAACAGGCTATTCCACATCTTGAACAGGCCTTAAGCCATGCAGCAGGTAAAAAAAACAAAACCCGGATCACCTACATTCTCGCGCAAGCCTGTGAGAAAACCGGCGAAATGCAAAATGCTTACAGGAACTATAAAAAATGTGTAAACATGAACCCCCCTTATGAGATGGCGTTTAATGCACGCATCAACCAGGCAGAATCATTTGATGTTACAAGAGAAAATGTGGATGAGATTAAAAAAATCCTGAGAAAAATGCTCCGGGATGAAAAAAACACAGAGTACCAGGATCAGATCTATTATGCCTATGGTCAAATCTCCCTGAAAGAACAAAACAAAAGTGAGGCAATAGATTACTTCAAAAAATCTGCCGGTATCAGCATCTCCAATCCGAAACAGAAAGCGGTCTCCTATCTTTCAATTGCCGACCTGCACTTTATTGACAACCAATATGCTCCGGCACAAGCCTATTATGACAGTGCGGTAAGGTTTCTTAATAATCAGTATCCGGGCTATGAAATCATAGCTGCTAAAAGCAGAAGCCTGAACAGACTGGTTGAAAATATTAATACTGTTCAGAGGGAAGACAGTTTGCTGAGAATTGCCGGGCTTGATGATAATCAGCGTACGGCCTTTATTGATGAACTCATCCGTGATGCCCGTGAAGCGGAACGGATAAATCTGGAAAATCAGCGGGAAGGAACCTACAACCCTTCCTCATATTATGAGAGTGAACGCCAGATCAGGCAAGAGCTGAGCCGTACCGGGAAATGGTATTTCTACAATCCGTCAGTACTCAGTTTTGGGCGAGCAGAGTTCAAATCAAGATGGGGCGACCGGGTTCTTGAAGACAATTGGCGCCGGGCAAATAAATCGCTCTCAGAAATGAATATTGATCAAATCATCGCAGGTGAAAACGGGGTTCAGGATTCGGTTCCTGAAGTGAATATGAAGGATCAGTTCAGCCGTGAATATTATTTGAAAAACCTGCCGTTAACAGCCAGCCAGGTAACTGTTTCCAATAAAAAAATTGAGAATGCCCAATTCAATACAGGAATGGTATATTTTGAAGAGTTAAAAGATTATGAGCGAAGCCGGGAAGCGTTTGAGATACTGATCAATAGGTTTCCAAAATCCTCCCATTT
Organism: uncultured Rikenellaceae bacterium; assembly: GCA_964403185.1. Classification (GTDB taxonomy): domain Bacteria; phylum Bacteroidota; class Bacteroidia; order Bacteroidales; family VadinHA17; genus CAYOFK01. Next base: position 11,627 of record CAYOFK010000076.1, read on the forward strand.
ATTATCTTCATACTATTACCTTTACAATATTGGTAACAAAACCGGCAACACCGCCCTGGCACAGAAATACCGCATCCTGATCATATCGGAATTCCCGGAAAGTGATTTTGCAAAGATACTCAGTGACCCTGATTTCAGAAGGAAACGCTATGCGCAGGAAATGCAGATCTTCAGGATCTATGAATCTGTTTATAACCTTTATCTTTCAGGGAATTACAAAGTGGTGATTGCACAGTGCGATAGTGCAGTACAGCAATATCCCAACCACGAACTAAAACCCAAATTTCAGTTACTCAGGGCCTATGCTATTGGCCGGATCTCAAGAGATGTAAGGGAATTTAAAACAGCTTTGGAAAAAATTGTAAATGATGCTTCCGGAGGTGAAGAAAAGCAAAAAGCCGCTGAACTCATTGCTTACTTCAGGGATGAAAATCCTGACATAAAGGCCGAGGATCAACAAAAAGAAAGCCTGGAGATATATAAGGAGAGACCCGATGAACCTCATGTCGTTGTTATTCATACTCCAATAAGCGGCATGGATTTTAATCAGATCATTTTTAACATCATTAATTTCAATCTGGATCATTATCCTCAATCAGAATTTTCCACTTCCAGGAAAGGCTGGGATGGATCTTCATCCCTGACAACCGTCCTTGGCACTGGTAATGCAAAAGCTGCAAAGGATTACCTCAATGCATTGCTCTTAGATGAAGCAATCATCAGTGAGCTTTCCAAAGGAAACTATTCAGCCTTTATAATTTCAGAATCGAATCTTATCTTACTGAAAGAGCAAAAATCCATTCCTGTGTATCTGAGATTCTATGAAAAGTATTATCTTAATAAAAATAAATCAGGGAATTAATCAAAGTATATATGAAACGGGCAAGGATACTCTGGACCGATGATGAAATTGATATATTGAAATCCCACATCATTTTTCTGGAAGAGAAGGGCTACGAAGTACTGACTGCCAGCAATGCGGATGACGCTTTAAAAATCATCGAAAATGAAAATCTCGACCTGGTTTTTCTGGATGAACACATGCCCGGAAAGGGAGGACTGGAAATACTTCCGGTGATTAAATCCATATCACCTGAGATCCCGGTAGTGATGATCACTAAAAGTGAAGAGGAGAATATAATGGAGCAGGCCATTGGATCGCAGATTGATGATTACCTTATCAAGCCTGTCAATCCCAAGCAAATATTGCTGACGCTTAAAAAATTTCTGGAACAAAAACAGCTTGTCTCGCAAAAGACCATATCTGACTATCAATCGCAATTCGGGATTCTGAGCCAGATGATAAATAACGCCGGCACTCCTGAACATTGGACGGATATCTATAAAAAGCTGGTATTCTGGGAGCTGGAAATTGAAAAGGCCGGACTGGATGGACTGGATGAGATATTAAGGATGCAGAAAGCAGAAGCAAATCAGGGCTTTTCAAAGTTTATTAAAAGGGATTATGAGGGCTGGCTCAGTGACCCGCAATCCAGACCATTACTTTCACCGGACCTTTTTCCAAAGGAGATATTTCCTGCCCTTGATAAAGGGCAAAAGATAGTGATGATCTTAATAGACAATCTCCGTTACGATCAATGGCGGGCTTTGTATCCCTTTATTCAGGATTTCTACAGGATAGAAAAAGAGATCCTGTATTTCAGTATTCTGCCCACGGCTACGCAATATTCACGAAATGCAATCTTTTCCGGGCTCATGCCCCGAGATATACAGAAACAGTTTCCCGGATGGTGGATCTATGATGATGAAGAGGAAACAAAAAACCAGTATGAATCAGAACTTTTTCTGAAGCAACTGGAACGCTTAAATAAATCGCATCAATTTTATTATGAAAAGATCATTGATGCTCACGCCGGCCAAAAATTTCTGGTTCGGCTTTCCAATGCCTTAAACCCACCCCTGACCATACTGGTATATAACTTCGTGGATATGCTTTCCCATGCCCGGACCGACTCGCGCATGATCAAAGCCCTGGCTGGGGATGAAAAAGCATACCGGTCATTAACCATCAGTTGGTTCAGACACTCCTCCCTGCTGGAATTAATTAAAGAACTTGCTCAGAAGGAGATAAAAATTGTGGTAACTACGGATCATGGAACCACCCTGGTTCAGAACCCCGTTAAAGTGGTGGGTGACAGGCACACCTCAACAAATATTCGTTATAAAACAGGTAAAAGTCTGGAATACAACCCAAAAGAAGTGCTGGAAGTTATGGATCCCGGACGGTTTGGCCTGCCAAGCTCCACCATCAGCTCCAAATACATCTTCGCCATGAATGATGATTTTATGGTATTCCCAAAGAAGTATCATCAGTTTGTAAATTACTTTAAAGATACCTTCCAGCACGGGGGCATCTCCATGCAGGAAATGCTGATCCCTTATGTGGTCCTGAATCCGAAAAGCTGACGTTCGGGAACTATTGATTTTGTGCAGTGGTATCTTCAAGTCAAAGAAAAATTATACTCATTGGAATAGTAAATACCGATTAACGAATAATGATCTAAATGGATCCATTAATAATCCCTGATATAGGATCACTGGATGGTGCCGCACAAGACTTTTTAAAGCATTTTAATGCGCCGGCTGTTTTTGCATTTTACGGGGAAATGGGAGCAGGGAAAACAACATTTATTAAAGCATTATGTAAACGGCTTCAGGTTGAGGATGTGGTTA
>CAYOFK010000077.1:0-14162 GCA_964403185.1 uncultured Rikenellaceae bacterium
GAAGTGGTTGCATGTGAATAACCCCGGGTTTCAACCCGGGGGTCCGGGCCTCGCAACAAGCAGGTTTTGGCGGAGATTTTGCCTGGTGAAGTGATGGTGCGATGGATTGCAAAATCTGTGACAAAACAGGAAAGCAAGGGATTCTTGAGTTTTGCAGAAATGCACCGGAGCCAATTTTTTAAACCTTTAAAACATCCTTAATTGCCTTTTCCAGGGAATCTTTTGGCAAGGCTCCCATCGCCATTTGAGGCTGTTCATCCTTCGGAACAAAAAGCAAACTGGGAATGCTTTGAATACCAAACATTCCGGCAAGTTCTTTTTGATCTTCCGTATTGATCTTGTAAATGTTGATCTGGTCCTTATATTCCTCCTGCAACTCATCCAAAATGGGTGCAATGACCTTACAGGGCTGACACCAATCCGCATAAAAATCAATCAAACATGGTTTTTCCCCCTCAAATTTCCAGTCCTTATTGTCCTCAAAGTTGAATACCTTCTCTTTAAATGTTTCTTTTGTTAAATGTTCCAGCATAATTTATACTATAAATGAATAATGATCTATCTCGACACTTTAAGATATGTATATATGCGCATACAAAAAACATACCAGCATCAAACAAGGGTTGAATTTTCGTAATAATTTCCAATAAATTGTAATTTTGTCAGTAAAGCCGTCCATTTTGTCACTGCCAGATATGAAAAAACACTTGAATAATCCTGTTTTTAAGACCATATCGCGGGTTGTATCAGAAAACAATACTGCTGCCTATGTGGTTGGGGGCTTTGTACGTGATGCGCTTTTAAACAGGAATTACCATGATATGGATATTGATATTGTGGTACTGGGCAGTGGTATTGAAATGGCTAAAAAGGTTGCTGAACAGCTTAAAAAGGGCACAAAAGTTACGGTTTTTAAGAACTTCGGAACAGCCATGTTCAAATATAAAGGATACGAGATTGAGTTTGTCGGCGCCAGAAAAGAATCCTACAGGTCGGACTCCAGAAAACCCATTGTAGAAAATGGCACTCTTGAAGACGACCAGCAACGCAGGGATTTCACGATCAATGCCATGGCTATCTGTCTCCATCACCAATGCTATGGTGAATTGACAGACCCTTTTGATGGACGTAGCGACCTGGCTAACAAAATCATTCGCACACCACGTGATCCTGACATCACCTTTTCTGATGATCCTTTGAGAATGATCCGGGCCATCCGTTTTGCTGCCCAATTGAATTTTGTGATTGAAGATGCCACACTTAAGGCGATAAGTGATAATTGTGGGCGCATAAAAATTGTCTCAAAGGAACGGATGGTTGCCGAACTGAACAAGATCATACTCACGGACACCCCTTCTGCCGGGTTCAATCTGCTTGAATCTACCGGCCTTCTGGCACTCCTGTTTCCGGCACTTCAAAACATGAAAGGCGTGGAAACTGTTAATCATCAGCAACACAAGGACAATTATTACCATACAATAAAGGTCCTTGACAATCTCAGTAAGGTATCCGACGACCTCTGGTTACGCTGGGCGGCAGTGTTGCATGACATAGGCAAACCAGAAACCAAAAAATTCATTCCCGGTCAGGGGTGGACCTTCCATGGGCACAATTTCATCGGAGCCAAAATGGTTCCTGAGATTTTCAGACAGCTCAAATTACCGCTCGGAGAAAAAATGAAATATGTGCAAAAGCTTGTACAGCTTCATTTAAGACCCATCGCCCTGGTGCAGGATGAGGTCACAGACTCCGCAATCAGAAGGTTGCTTTACGATGCCGGTAACAATATTGATGATTTAATGACCCTGTGCGAAGCCGACATCACATCAAAAAATGAAGAAAAAGTAAAGACCTACTTAAAAAACTTCAGGACAGTCAGGAAAAAACTTATTGAACTTGAGGAGAAAGATGCCCTGCGCAATTTCCAGCCTCCCGTTTCAGGGACTGAGATCATTGATACATTTAAAATCCCTCCCTCCCGGAAAGTCGGGATTATTAAAACGGCTATCAAAGATGCCATTCTTGATGGGGAGATTAGCAACAATCATGAGGAAGCCTATGATTTTATGATTAAAAAGGGAAAAGAGCTGGGACTGGAACCCCACAGGAAATAAAGTACTACTTTCTGGTGCGTATCACTATGCGGATTGGTAAATGATCACTGAAACCTCCCAGGTATTGGAAACCATAGTAGCCTGGAAAAGGTTTAACGCCAAGGTACCGTTCATCCTCCATGATCATAAAATCCCTGTTAAATACCTCGGTACCTGGCGGGTCAAGAAACAGGGAAGATTCTGTACTTAAGAGGTTCCCGGACACAATAAACCTGTCGAAAGAATACCACCTTCCCTGGTATTTATAGGTTCCGGGGAATGGGTTGTCTGAGTACGGAACACAATAAAGAGCTCTTTCCTGAATTTCCTGCCCGGTCAGTCCCGCACCAAGTCCCCTGGCCAGACTGGGATTATCCGCTTCGTCATTGAAATCTCCCATGATCAAAATATAGGGTTCAGGGGTGCTTTCCATAATGCTGTCAACAGCCCGGCGCAGATATCCTGCGACAGTTTCTCTTAACCCACTGGTCCGGATGATGCCATTCCTTCGTGAAGGCCAGTGGTTAATAAAAATATGCAATGTGTCCCCTGATAAGGTACCCTTAACATATAAAATATCCCGTGTGAAATAATCTTTCCGGGCTTCAAACACCGGCCTTATATTTCCTGAATTCAAAAGCTTAAAGCTGGCAGGCCTGTACAACAAGGCAACATCAATACCCCTGGCATCCCTGGAATCAAAATGAATGATGCTATAAGCATCCTTTACCAGAGGTGTACCGGAAATCAGATCATTCAACACACGTTTATTTTCAACCTCACACAAACCGATTACATCGGGCGCATCCCAGGCATCAATGGCTACAATTGTTTTATAGAGATTGTTGAGCTTTATTTTATACTTTTTGCGGGTCCAGGCCCGGGTGCCACCGGGTAAAAACTCTTCATCCAGGGTGGCGGTATCGTCCACCGTATCAAAAAGGTTTTCAACATTATAAAAAACAATCGAATGCTGCATCCTTTTTTGTGGTTTCTGACAGAAACACCAACTCACATAAAGTAAGAAGAAGCCGGTTAACAGGATCCATGGAAGTCTTTTTACAGGGCGCTCAGGGTTATGCATGGTGTCAGGGAACTTTAGATCCGGGCACATTATCAATCCTTTCATACGCACCGGGATCCGGAGCATCATCCAGCAATCTGCTGTTGCCCAGAAGGTCGAAAGGCACTTCAAGGCCAATAGAAACAGATCCTTTATCCCGTGCAAAAGCCAGTGAATCGAGCTGAAAATCATGATCGTAAACAGATGAGAACCCAGGATCCCGGTTGGCATGGGTGTTTTCAAACCGGGAACCATCATATCCCGGGATCGTTGTATCAACCTTCACAATGCAATGCTCAAAAAAATACTTGAAAAGACCGCCGGATTCCAGGTTGCTTAATCCAATCTCATTTTCTTTATTGCCATACACAATGCAATTGCCAAAATCTGCCCTTACAAGATCTCCTGTAAACATGGCTGTATCATTATAATTGTAATAATTCGAGAGGATCAGGGAAGGCGCCTTCCTTTTTGACCAGGTCCAATAGTTAGCAAAGGTGCAATGCCTGAATGTATAAGAACCTCCGGTTGTAAGGATGGCAGTGTGGAAGCCACCGTCAGCAAACACACAATTGTCGGCATTCACTGTCGCACCGATCGATGAGATGGCAGCATAGGTCATGTGCTGAACGCGGGTATTTGTAATGAACAGGTCAGGTGGCGGATCACCTGAATAAAAATTCCCAAGGTGGATTCCTGTGGTAGCATTAATGATCCGGGCATGGTTGATTTGGTTTCCGCTGCTGCCATTCAGAAAATAAAAACCACCCCATTGACCCGGTATGTCTTTATAGAGATCGTTGAGCCTGTCGCCAAGAAACATAACAGGCTCCTCAAGCGTACCATTAACTCTCAGCGTGCCGCTCACATAAAAGGTGGAGCCCCTGTGAAAAAATATTCGAACTCCCGGGTCAATTTCCAGGATCGCCATAGTATCCAGCAACATGGAATTATATACAAGATAGGGTTTATCATTAATCCAGGTCTGTGATTGGATCACCGCACCATTGATAATATGAACATCCTGCCCCCAGGCAACCAGGTCAATATCCTGAACATTCCCGTTTGAAATAAAAACAATAGAGTCCTGGATGACCAGGGGACTGTTTGAGTTCAGCGGATCAATAGTGGCCTCGACAAAAACATACATGCTGTCTTTTGCTCCAAGTATCATGTTGGCAACGCGGTTTGAAGACCGTCCATCAACATTCATTCTAAAACCGGTTGCAGGACCGCCGGCCAGGATAATGGACGAGATCAGGATGTCTTTGTCATTAGGATTATAGACCTTAAACTCCCTTGTTACGGTTCCGACAGTTGTAAATACAGTATCAAAAATCAGAGTGTCTGTGGAAAATAACAAACCAGCCGAAGGATCGCTGATTAATTCATCTTTAAGACAGCCCGAAACAAACAGGCCTGTGATCCAGATAAAAGAAATTATCGTCCGGCATCTCATCTTATCGGTATTGAATTACTTCCTTATTCCAAACTACTTATGGTTAATAACGCAATTTTGATTAAATCAGTATCAATCCAGTGTAATCGAAATGCCTCTGTAGAAATCAAGGATCTTTGTTGTAAAGATAAATTCATACTTTGCCTGCAACAGTTCAGCCTGGGCTTGTATGAAATTGTTTTTTGCGATATTATAATCTGTGGTATTCTCCAGTCCGGCATTGAGTTTCTCCTCGGAATAATCAAATGCCAATTGTCTGGATTCCACAACTTCGAGTGACGTCCTGTATTTTTCAAGGGCGGCAACAGCATCCAGATGCGTCTGTTGTATGGATTTGTATAGGATCTGCTTCTGTACATCCAGATTCAGTTTAGCATCCAGGACAGATATCCTGGCATTGCTGATGTTGTTCTGTATGATCCATTGCTGAAATATGGGAATGCGCAGGTTCATGGATATTTGCTGGTACTGATTATCATCCATTTGATTAATGAAGGGATACGGACTGTTCGGATCGAGGAAATTTGTACTCAGTTGTGAATACCTGGTATAAATCAAACCATTCAGAGACAGCCGGGGGCTGATTTGTCCTCTGGCCACAGACAAACTTTTTTTCTGTTCCATCAGCGAATACTCAGCACTCTTAATTTCCGGAAAGGCACTTACTGCGGCAGCATATACTTCCCTGAACGGAAGGATGACATGTTCCATGTCAATTTCGGTACTGTCAGGCTTTTGAACCCTGAAATCTCCCAGAGAATCAAGATCCAGCAATTGGATCAGGTCCAGGTATGATGTCTTCAACTGGTTTTTCACATTGGTCAGGTTCAATCGCTCAGCAGCCGCTTGTGACTGAATATCCAGCAAATCACCTCTGGGTTTATTGCCCACTTCAACAAATTTGGCTATGCGTTCAACTTGCTTGTTTATCGCTTCCAGTTGCGATTGTGCAATGCTGTACAATTCCTCATTGAAGAGTATTTTCATGTAATACAGGGAGATGTTAATGATCATGTCATTTTTTTCCTTGTCAACATTTGCAACACTGGCCATGAAATTATATTTATTGCGTTTGATGATGTTGGTTTGTTGCAAGCCGTTGAACAGATCCATAGTGGCCTGAACACCCATATTCCCATCCTGAAAGCTTTGCTGCACATACTCGTAAGTATCCAGGTTGATTGTTTTTCCGGAGCTGTAATTATGTGAAGCAAATGCGCCCACACTTGGAAGAATCTGAAGTTTCGACTGGAGTAGATTCTGTTGTGATGTCCTGGCAGCCAGTTCCCTGCGTTTTAATTGCAAGTTGTTCTCAAGTGCATAGTCGATGCAATTTTTCAGCGACCAGTACTCCTGTCCGTAACTTACACCGTTCAGGTTGAGAAAAAATCCAGAAATGATGAATAAGAGTATCCCGGGTAATCGATTCATGTATGATACTATTGTTTTTTCCTGTATAGAACCTGAATGAACTTCGCATCTTCAAGAGGCGTATAGATCTGCATCAGTTCCCAGGAATGATCATAATTTTTAATTGAACTTTTAAGTCGTGAGATGCGCGCCAGAGACCTGGATAGTTCATCATCCCCATTCGAATAATCATCTTCGGCTTCCCAGGGAAATGATACAACCCTGAAGTCAAAGTTAACTTTCTTATTGCCAACCTTCAAGGTGATCTCCGCACTTTCTTCCTCACCAAAATGCATTAAAGGAACACATAATTCTTTCATGACAACTGTATTTTTAGTTTAACCCAACCGGGTAGTCAGTGCACAGGATCCCTGTTACTGTCCGGGCAGTGTTGAAATAATGTAAAGAAGAAAAAACCTGCCGGTATAGCCTACAGACTACTCTGCTTGATATTTTCCGTAACGATGTGACCATCAAATAGTTGAATGATACGGTGTGCGTATTCAGCATCTGTTGGAGAGTGAGTAACCATTACAATGGTGGTTCCATCCTTGTTCAATTCCGTTAACAGATTCATTACTTCTTCACCGTTTGCAGAATCAAGGTTTCCTGTAGGCTCGTCAGCAAGGATCAATTTTGGCCTGGCCACCACTGCACGTGCAATTGCAACTCTTTGTTGCTGGCCTCCTGACAGTTGCTGCGGAAAATGCTTTTTGCGATGTATGATCTTCATTCTTTCAAGCACTTCCTCAACTTTTCTCCTTCTTTCCGATGCAGTAACTTTCAGATACAATAATGGCAATTCAACATTCTCATACACCGTTAATTCATCAATCAGATTAAAACTTTGGAATACAAATCCAATGTTTCCTTTTCTGAGATTGGTCCGGTTTCTTTCTGAAAATTTTGCAACTTCCCGGTCATCAAAGTAAAGTTCACCTTCAGTTGGGTTGTCAAGAAGTCCAAGGATATTCAGCAGGGTTGATTTCCCACACCCGGAGGGGCCCATTACTGCAACCATGTCACCACTTTTGACTTCAAGGTCCACTTTGTTTAAAGCAGTGGTCTCAACCTCCTCGGTCCTGAAAATTTTGGTTAAGTTTTTAGTCCGAATCATAATCTTGAATATTTGGTTATTTTCTGGTAATTATTTTCAATTATTTATTTGACAGATTGCCCTTCAGCATCAGTTTATCAACATCTCCAAAGTTATCATAATTTGACGTTACAATTCGTTCTCCCGGTTCAAGGCCTTCCAGAACTTCATAAAACCGCGGATTTTGTGTACCTAGACTGATCCTTCGTTTGTAGGCATATTCTCCGGAAGGGTCCAGAACATACACCCATTGTCCACCGGTACTCTGATAGAATCCGCCACGGGGAATCAATATGGCAATTTTGGGTGCGCCCAGTTCAAGTTTGATCCTTGAAGTCTGCCCGATCCTGATCGTTGAAGGTATGGTATCGATAAAGACCATATCTGCATAGAACCTGGATGCTGTAACCTCCGGATAGATCTTCTTTATAACTCCCTTAAACAAGGTCCCTGAGAAGTCACATTCGCCGGTCAGCCCGGTGGAAACTTTTGAAATAAAATACTCATCGATATCAACCCGCAACTTGTAGGAATCCAGAATGTTTATCTGCCCTATACGCTGTCCACGGGAAAGCACCTGTCCAATTTCCAGATTCAGAGAAGCCAGTTCCCCGGTAACCGGGGCTCTGACATTCAGGCTTTCCAGGCGGTTGTTTATAATCTCCAGGTTTTTCTGCATGCGTTCCACTGATTGAACCAATGATCCAATCTGTACACTTCTGAACAGTGAGTCCTGCCTTAGGTTTTCCTCAAATAATTCAAGTTTCTTTTCTGCGAGTTCAAGTTGTTCCCTGGACAGTTTATATTCTTCTTCAGAAATATAATTCTCCTTAAAAAGCATATCATTATTCACAAAGGTCCTTTTTCGCTGGATCAAATCATATTGTACCGTCAGTAACTGGCTCTTCTGGTTCAGGGTTTGCTGATCCATCAGCAACTTGGCCTGACGCAATTCGTTTGAGATCCTGGAAACTTGTGCTTCATAGGTTGAAATTTCCAGAATCAGACTGATATTGCTCAGTCTTACAAGCACATCGCCACTATCGATCATGGTCCCCTCTTCGGCGACAATTTCTTCTACCCGGCCGCCTTCGATGACATCCAGGTAGATGGTGGTGATAGGCTCCACAGTACCGCTTACTGAGATATAATTCTTAAAGTCTCCTTTGGTGACCTCGTCAATAGTAATTTTATCCAGATTAACATTGTATTTGGAACTTTTATCTCCAAATGCCAGATTCAATATTACTGCGAGTACAAGAAGAATTCCCAGCGCCATCCAAACATGCTTCTTCCGGATTTTGCCTTTACGATCAATTGGTCTATCCATACTTCCTAATTCAGGTCAAAATAATCTTACATGAATTATGCCAAATTTTATATAATACTATATGTCTGATGCTTACCTTCACTTTCATACTCGCTTCTTGTAGTACAGTGTTCGATAATGAAACAAAAAAAATACAAAACCGAACATATTAAAAATAAAGTTTACTTTTGTATTAAGTTTGCATATTCGTTCTGAATAAGTTCTATGTTATTATAATACAATTACTTACAATAATTACCAGCTATGGCAGAAAATATTGGGAAAGTTTTAGCTATAGATGACAACGAGGATATCTTATTTGCATTAAAGCTATTATTAAAGCCCCATGTTGAAATTATTGACACTCTGAATACCCCTGAGGGCATCCTTGATAAACTGGCTAAGAATGATTATGATGTGATCCTCCTTGATATGAATTTTACTAAGGACGCCATCAGTGGTCAGGAGGGTTTTGATTGGCTGGCAAAGATACACGATGCCTTTCCAACAGCCGTTGTAGTGTTCATTACGGCCTATGGCGATGCTGAAAAGGCGGTAAAAGCGATCAAAGCGGGAGCTACCGACTTTATTCTTAAACCCTGGCAAAATGAAAAGCTCCTTGCAACGGTATCATCCTCAATTCAGCTTGCTCAATCAAAAAAGGAAAATAAGGAATTAAAGCGAAAACATAAAGAGATCAGTGCAGTTCTGAGCCGACCTTTCCAGGAATTTATTGGTGAATCCTCTTCAATGCTTAAGGTATTTGAAACCATCAGGAAGGTTGCACAAACCGATGCCAACATCCTGATCCTCGGTGAGAATGGAACCGGAAAAGAACTGGTTGCCAGGGCCCTTCATAAAAATTCAGCCCGTAAAGATGAGATTTTCATTAATGTGGACCTGGGAGCTATCAGTGAAACCCTTTTTGAAAGCGAACTTTTCGGCCATGAAAAGGGTGCATTTACAGATGCCGTAAAAGAACGTACGGGCCGCTTTGAGATCGCAAAAGGGGGCACGCTTTTCCTGGATGAAATTGGAAATTTATCTTATCCTCTGCAAACCAAACTGTTAACTGCAATTGAGAGACGGGAAGTCACCCGTGTCGGATCCAATAAAACCATCCCTGTAGACGTTCGGCTCATTTGCGCTACCAATAACAATATCCACAAAATGGTGGCTGAGGAAAAATTCCGGCAGGACCTCCTTTACCGGATCAATACAGTGGAAATTCCACTTCCTCCTCTCAGGGAACGTATTTCGGATATCGGATTGTTATCCAAACATTTTCTGAAGATCTATTCAAGAAAGTACCGTAAGGAAATAAAAAAGATAATCCCCGAGGCCAGTAACTATCTGAAAGACTATAACTGGCCCGGAAATGTAAGAGAACTTCAACACTCCATTGAACGTGCAGTAATCTTAACCGACTCTGATGTTCTTCAAAAAGATGATTTTATGTTGATGAAAAGACCTGGCACAGCTCAGAATGGCGACCTGGAGTTTGAAACCTATAACCTGGAATCCATCGAGAAACTGATCATTGAGAAAGCCCTGAAAAGACACAATGGGAATGTCACCAAGGCGGCATCAGAGCTTGGACTTACCCGGAATGCACTTTACCGCAGGATGGAAAAACATGGTTTATAAAAAGTTTCGGATCATAGTGATAATCAGAATTATATTGTTGGTGACAACAATGTTTTTCCTGATATTTACCGCGCTGGAATCAACAACCTACTACCTGACACCCATCTTCATCGGACTCCTGCTGGTCTTACAGGTATTTTCCATCATCAAATATGTTGACAGGACCAATCGTGATTTAACAAGCTTCCTGGAATCAATCCGGTTCTCAGAGTTTACCAGAAGTTTCCAGGTCGAGGGCATGGGCTCTTCATTTGACGAACTCAGCAAAGCATTCAATGATGTGATTAACGACTTTCAGGCAGTCAGGTCAGAAAAGGAAGAGCAATACCACTACCTGCAGAGCATTGTCCAAAATGCCGATGTGAGTATTATTGCATTCCAGAAGGATGGCAAAGTTGAGTTGATCAATAAATCTGCATTAAAGCTATTCCAGGTACTTTCACTGAAGAACATCCACACTCTTGAAAACCTGAGCAAAGACCTGGTTAAAACACTGCTGAATCTCAAACCTGGCAGTATTTCTCTTGTTAAAGTACAGGAAGAAGACGATATTTTGCAGCTGGCTATTTCAGCAACCGAAATTAAAATCCAGCACAAACTGATCATTCTTGCCACTATTAAAAACATCCAAGCCGTTCTTGAAGAGCAGGAAACAGAAGCATGGCAAAAACTCATAAGGGTCCTTACCCATGAAATCATGAATTCCATCACTCCTATTGCCTCATTAACAGCCACCCTTGACCTCATGCTAAAAGATGTCACCAGGGAGGAAAACCTGGAGGAATATTCGGTGGATTCCGAAACCCTCAAGGAATTCCAAAAAGCTTTGCAAACAATAAACAAAAGAAGTACCGGCCTTTTGCATTTTGTGAATACATACAGAAATCTCACCAGAATACCCAAACCAAACTTCCGGATCACCAGGGTCTCTGAAATATTCAACAATATTAAATCCCTGATGGAGAAAGAACTGAACACAAGGCATATTAAATTCAATATGTTTTTAGATCCTCCTGAACTTGAGGTCTCTGCCGATGAGGAGTTGATTGAACAGGTCCTGATCAACCTTGTAAAGAACTCCATCCATGCACTTGAAAATCAAAATGATCCGGTAATAACAATGGATGCACATATGAATAAACGAGGCCGGCCAACAATTCAGGTGACAGATAATGGGACCGGGATCCTTAAGGAGGTAATAGATAAGATCTTTATTCCGTTTTTCACAACCAAACAAAAAGGCTCAGGTATTGGTCTGAGCCTTTCCAGGCAAATCCTCAGACTGCATGGAGGAACCATATCGGCACAATCAGTACCGGAAGAAGGGACCACATTCACACTGACATTCTAATTAATCGTTTTTCCGGTTTTCCCTGTTGGTGAACGCTCATCAGCAGGGTTTCCTGTTTTGTGAGCTTCCTGACAAACAGATTAGAAGGAAAAGATATTGATAATGTATCGTCGCCGGCATACCTGTGGCAACCAATGGATAAGCAAGATGCCCCTGGATGTGATCATGTGTGAGATATAATAAACCCGAGCTGATGCCCGGGGCTGTAGATTTACGCACCTTTTGCGCTCAATAAAACCTAAAATATCTTTGACTTATATTAACAGTACACTTGACACAACACTAATACCTGCTTATCCAGCGGTAGCGCCTTGCACTGTCCCCTAATTTGACAGCAAACATAAACTCATGCGAACCAAGAGTATGCTTTCTGATACTGTTTAACTGATAATCAAAAGCGTATCCAAAATAGAAATTACCAATACGGAGCCCTGCAAAAATGACCATGGCATCAATGGTCCTGTACGAAATACCACCCCAGTAATTTTCCATAAATAAAAGTCTTGCGCTGAGATCCATCTGGAAAGATCTGAAATTATCAGGTGATTTCATGAGTATCGAAGGCTGAATCACCAAATTATCACTCAAATAGAACTCATAGGCACCCGTTATATAATAATATCTGAGTAAACGGTAATTATTCACAAGGTCTTTAGTGGTTCCTAATTTGAAGATGGATTCAAAAAGATTGTGTATGGAAAATCCAATATAATAGTCCGGGGTTTTAAAATAAACTCCGAAATTAGCGTCCGGAATGATCAGATTCCTGTCATAGGCCAGTAAAAGCGGGTCGTTTGGATCATAACTGTCAAAAAATCCATTTTCACTAATGCTGAATTGATATCCAACCGCAGACAATCCAAAAGACAACTGTGAATTGTCCTTCAATGGAATGTGAAAAGCATAGGTTAATTGTACGCCTGTGCGCCTGAACATTCCATTCTGATCATTGTAAATATGTGCACCAAGGCCAACCCTGCCACTTCTGGAAGGCCGGCGCATTTTTTTCTTCACAGCAGTGGATTTCGAAATATAACTGGTTTTTAAAAGCCTGGTCTGAAAACTAACTGATTGGGTACTGGGGGCATCCTGAAAACCCACCCATTGTTCTTTGGCGGTCATGTTTATAGAAGTATATCCATCATTTCCTGCAAGAGCCGGATTGATCAGGAACCGGTTCATCATATACTGGCTATACAAAGGTGCCTGCTGGCTCAATACTGAATTGCTCACCAGTATAAATCCCAGAAAACTGAATGCAATCTTAAAATATGTTCGCATGAAATTCATATTTATCTGATTATGGAAACATTACCGGTAATGGTTTCCTGCCCTTCACCCAAATCAATAATATAATGATAGGAATCCATCGGTAAAGCCTTGCCCCTGTCGGTGCCATCCCATGGCGTCTGATACCCGTCTTTTGAACTGTAAACAAGTTTACCCCACCTTGAGAAGATTTCTACCCTGGCATTCTGATACAATTCAATTCCACGGATCCTCCAGGTGTCATTAATGCCATCTCCGTTTGGAGTAAACACCTTCGGAAACTCCAGACAATCACCGGTATACTGAACTTCAATGTTTTGTGTTAGTGCACATCCGTTGACATCAACAACTGTGATTTCATATACGCCACCTTCTATTCCGATCCGGTCTTCAGTCAATGCTCCATCCAGCCAGTTGAAGCTGTAAGGCGTGGTGCCTCCCGAAGGATTTAAAGTAATGGCACCATCCATTTCTCCCGGACAACTGGCCTGTGTAATAACCGGACTCACAGCCAGTATCTCAGGTTCAGTTATATCAAAAGGCTCAACTATATTGCAACCCGTAGCATCCGTAGCCCTGACAGAATAACTGCCTGCTGCCAGATTGCTGAGGCTTGATCCGGATGCTCCGGTTGACCAGTCATATGTGAAGCTGCCTGCACCACCGGTTGCACTAACTGTTGCCGTTCCGTCCGATCCGCCATTGCAACTAATGTCCGTAGTAATAACAGTTACCATAATGATTGCAGGTTGATTGATTGTAAAGGAAGCCGTTCCGGTCGCCGATCCGGCAGTAACCACAACATCATATGTTCCGGCTCCAAGTCCTGTCTGATCCCTGGCTGCCGGATCCAATCCGCTGCCATCACTGGTTGTCCAGGCATATGTATAGGGCGGTACACCACCCGTTACTGTCAGTACAATGATGCCATCATCGACTCCGTTACAAGTAACGTCGGTTGTGACTCCTGAAACATTGAGCACAATAGGTTCATCTACCGTATAACTGTCATTGGCCGCACATCCATTAGCATCTGTCACTGTGATATCATATGTGCCTGCAGTCAGACCGGATTGATCTTTAGCAACAGGATCCAGTCCGGACCCATCAGAAGTATTCCAGGCATAAGTATAGGGCCCCGTACCTCCGGTCACAGTCAGAGCAATGGCTCCATCATTCCCGCCATTCACAGATACATCTGTGACCACACCTGACAGGCTCAATACAACCGGTTCGCTGACCACCAGGCTGCCGCTCACCACAGGCCCGCAGCCATTGGCATCGGTCACACTGACCGTATAAGTGTTGGCTGAAAGGCCGGTAAAGATCCCTGTACCGTTGCTGATGGCGCCTGGATTCAATGTGTAAACCAATGCACCCGTGCCACCGCTGGCGGCGACCGTTACGGTTCCGTCGCCGGCGCCGTTGCAGGTAATATCGGTTGATGTTTCGCTGTCTATTGAAA
>CAYOFK010000078.1:0-14065 GCA_964403185.1 uncultured Rikenellaceae bacterium
GCTTAGCGGATGTTCAAAAGCGCTTAGCGGATGTTCAAAAGCGCTTAGCGGATGTACTAAACGGCCTTCCGAAAAGAAACGAATTCTATTTCACAATCCCGGTTTACGGGACTGATAAAAAATGTTTGTTTTGAAACACTGTAACAATTCAGCAATCTGTCCCTATAATCATACCAGCATACTAAATCACCCCTGCATCTATCATAAGTACTATTTGTTCGATCATAGCATCTTCACCGGCCGGGTCGTATTCCATTTTCAGGTTGGAACCAAAGATGCGTGCAACCGTTTGCCAGAAACCGGCAAAAAACGTCCCCTTGTATTCCTTAAGCCAGATATAGGAAGAGGCCCCGGTTTCGCGATCAATCAGCTTAAGCAGAATCTTCCCCTGGGTAAATGTCATGTGGCGAATATCATTCTCAAAGTTTTCCATCAATTCGTCCTGTAAATCACGAATATATTTCCTCTGTTCATGTTCATCCGTGATCAGGGCAAGATCATCATCCACTTCATCCAGTTTGAGTTTCACAAATTTCGCATAGGGATATACCTTTTTCACATAGCGGGTCAGCCGGGTGTATTGCCTGTAATGTTTTCTTGATGTAAACTTTGGCGGTGCGAGGATCTGTACTTCCTTCATTGTGATCAGAGGCATGGTGTCCCCATTCCGGATAGTAACGGGTAACACAGACAGGGTTTTCGTATTCAGGGTATCTGTGCCGGTTGTTTCCTGGGCTGAGACCATCACCGTAAAAAACGTGAGCAGCACTATGCAAATCCTGTTTTTCATTCTTCGTATCCCATATCTTCAGTGAACAATTAACATGCCAACCCTGTAACAAAATTACTCATTCTTATCCATATTCATAATTTCCCGGATCATCCGGTCCCCGCGGTTATGAATCGAATATGATTGTTTTACCTGAGATGAATTGCTGCCGAACAGGATTAATGCTCAGGAAAAAGTATCTTTAAACCTGTTTAAACCTGATAGCAAAACGGAATAAATGACCATCGGGGAATTAGAAAACACCGAAGAGTATGATCTAAAGGAGGAATTAACCTATACGGATGTAGTTCCATTTGTGATGCGTAATATCAAAAGGAAGAATCTCGCCACCTATGCCTATTATTCAATTAATTTTTTTTTCCTTCTGGTTTTCTTGTTCATGGCAGAACGGGGCGTAAAGCTGAATCTTTTTGGATGGGGAACAGTAGTTGTCTGCTTTTTCACAGGCCTGATCATCATTCCCATTCCCCTGGTCCCTGTTCATGAATTAATACATGCGGCTGTGTACCGGTTGTTTGGTGCACGTAACCTGCGTTTTGGAATGAACCGTTCTCAATACTTTTTTTATGTTGCTGCCGACCGGCATGTGACAGGATTTGTACCCCTGCTTTTCATTGCCCTGGCGCCTTTTATGGTCCTGAGTACCGGAATGATGGTCGCATTCTCCCTCATCAATACCCCCGTTGCATTGGCTGTTCTTGCCGGTGTTTTTTCTCATGGCATTATGTGTATCGGCGATTTTGCCATGTTGAGCTACTTTCTGGATGAAGGGCCGGAGAATCTGTACACCTTCGATAAAGTAGAAGAACAAAAAGCGTATTTTTTTAAAAGAAGGAAAGTGATCAATGATCAGTGATACAAAAATTCCAATATCCAAATAAATCACAATTTTCAGTTTTCAAATCTTATCTTTATGGCGTAACCAAACCAGGTCATATATAGGATCGTTCAGGGAAGCCACTTTAAATTCAGAATGAAGCAGGATGATCGTATCCCAGATTGCAGCCATGTCAAGGAACAGGGTGATTGGAAAAAACAATCGTCTGCCCTGGAACATGCCCGATGACCTGGCATATTTTTTCAGAAAAACCAGGGGACGGCATATCATCATGGGGCGCAATAACTATGAGGCCAATGGAAAGGCCCTTCCCGGAAGGATCAATATCGTTATTACCGGAAAGAAAACCTATAATGCACCGGCCTGTATTGTGGTGAGCAGCATTGATGACGCCCTGGAATATGCCAGGAACCACGGAGAAACTGAAGCTTTTATTGTGGGGGGTGGTGAACTGTATAGATCCACCCTGGATCTGGCAGACCGGATATATCTGACTCTTATCGATACTGAAATGGAGGGGGATGTGTATTTTCCGGAATTTGATCTGAAGCTGTGGAAACAGGTGAGTGAAGAAAAGCACAGGGCTGATGACCGGAATCCATATGATTTCACTTATTTTGTATATGAGAAAATTAACCAGAATTGAATAAAATGAAGAAGCCTGACATATCCCGGAGGGGATTTCTTGGCAAACTTACGATGGCCGGAGCCGGATCGTTGATGATCCCCCAAATGAGTTTCCCGGCAACACCCGGGATCCCTTTACCAAAAACATTAAAAGGGAAAAAGATATTAATGGTCTGGGGGGGCTGGGAAGGACATCAGCCAAAACAATGTGTGGATATTTTTGATCCCTGGATCAGGTCACTGGATGGTGATCTGACAGTTTCCGGTACCTTGGATGCTTATCTTGACAAGCCCATGATGGAACGGGTTGACCTGATCATACAGATATGGACGAGCGGACAGATCACAGGCGAACAGGAAAAAGCCTTGCTTAAGGCGGTCCGCAATGGCGCCGGCCTGGCCGGCTGGCATGGCGGCCTGGGCGATTCATTCAGGAACAATACGGGCTACCAGTTCATGGTTGGCGGCCAATGGGTGGCCCATCCCGGCGGCGTGATACCCTATGTGGTGCATGTTGTTGATCCTGCAGACCCTGTGACGCTGGGCATCTCAGATTTCAACATGCATTCTGAACAATATTACCTCCATGTTGATCCGAATATGAAGGTGCTTGCAACAACCACCTTCAGCGGCAAACATTCCCCATGGATCGACGGATGTGTGATTCCGGTGATCTGGAAGAAAACCTACGGCAAGGGGCGGGTGTTTTACTCTTCCCTGGGACATCAGGCCAAAGATTTTGAGGTTCCTGAAGCCCTTGAAACCATGAAACGGGGCATACTGTGGGCCTCGGAAAGCAGGTATGCACCAAAAGAACCCTGGGTGCATCCGGTTTACTCCGGGGCGTAATGTAACTGTTAACCAGACCAATACGGATGAGACGATTTCAAATTCCTGCGATTTTCTTATGGATTTTTCTTTTAGTTGCAGGAGGCTGTAAGGTTAAAGATATCGTACGGTTTAAAACCCTGCCGGAAACGCCCATCCCTGAAATAAAGGAGGAATTACGAGGGATTTGGGTGACCCGTTTTGACTGGGTGGATGCCGATCCGGAGTTGTGTAAGGACCGGATCAAAAGAATTTTTAAAAACATTGAAGACACCCGTTTCAATGCCGTGTTTTTTCAGGTTCGCGGGCAGGCAGAAACCCTCTATCCTTCGCCGTTTGAACCATGGTCGGTTTTATTTGACTATAGGGACCCCGGTTTTGATCCGCTGAACCTTGCCATAGAGGAAGCGCATAAATATGGACTGAAATTCTATGCTTATGTAAACCTGCTTCCTCTGTGGGGAAGCGAACAACCCCCTGCCGACTCCAGCCACCTGTATTTCAAACACGGGCCTGGCGCTATGCCTGATGATTCCTGGGTGTGCTATGACGTTACCGGCAATCCTATGGCTTTAAATGAATATTATTATTTAAATCCGGCCCTGCCGGCTGTGAAAAGTTACCTGAAAAAGGTGGTGGTTCACCTGGTTTCAAATTACGATCTGGACGGGATCCATTTCGACAGGATCCGCTACCCGGGGCCGGAATACCTTTATGATCCCTGGTCGGTTAAACACTTTCTTTCAGACAGCACTTCATTTGGCTGGTCGCGCCCGGAATGGGCCCGGCAACAACTGACAGACCTGGTAGAAGATGTGGTTGCTGAAGCATTGCTCTATAAACCATACCTTTCAGTTTCGGCAGCCACCTGGGGCCTGTACCGTACCGATGATATAAAAAACTATACGCATTTCAGGTCGGGCTACGAACACTATTACCAGGATGCCATTGCCTGGCTCGACCGGGGCATTATGGACTTTATTGTTCCCATGATCTATTGGGATATATACGATCCCACACCCAATTTCCATGAACTGTGGTCCGATTTTAAAGTCCGGTCGGACGAATCCCGGAACATCTTTCCCGGATTGATCGTCAGGGATGGCTGGCTGCGGGACGGAGAAACAGCCAGCCAAATACACTTCATTCGAAAAAATACCGGTTTCGGACATGTTCTGTTTTCATACAGGGCCATTGAAGGACCCGGAAGTGACATCCTGAAAAACATTTTATATCCGAATAAGGTTCCCGTTCCGGACCATCTTTACCGGCGTCCGGCCAACCAGGTTTTTTCCATCTCTTTTCCTGCTGCATTTTTTCCTGACGGAGAGAATGTTATCGCATCGGTAAAGGGCATCCACAGATATCATTTACCGGACCAGGATGGGAAGGTGGATTTTATTTTTCCCATGAAACCTGACACCTTGAAAATCCTGGCCGGAGGACAAAGCTATTCCCTGGTGACGGATGACTGGGCTCCTCCGTTTAGATTTTTCCTTGATGAAAACAACCGGATAAGCAAATCAAAGCCCCTTATTGAGTACCGGGGGAGCCTGGCACGGACCGTTTCAAATCCTGTTTATTACCCGCTGTTTAAAACGGCTTACCCGGCATTTGTTGAAATTAATAACACAGCTGTAAAAGTCTACAAAACAGGTGTTTTCTTTGATGAAATAAGCCTGAAAGAAGGTCCCAACAGAATACGGGCAGGTGTGATCTCAAAAGACACACTCAGTACTTTTTATGAGCATGAAATTGTGTATGAAAAACCCACTCCCGGAAAATCATTACCCCTTTGGATTGATGAGCAATCAATAGCTCCCTCAGCGGATCATACGCTGTTGCCCGGGGATGTTGTCAGGATACAATTCAATGGTTCCAGGGGTCAGGCAGCCAGTCTGGTATTGAAGCCAGGAGGAAGAGAGATCAAGTTCTCAAGGTATGATTTTAACGATTACAGCAGCTATCAGACAGATCTGCCATTCAGGATCTTAAATCCCGGCATTACCGCAACCATACGTTTGCACTCTCCTGGACAAAATTCCGCTCTTGAAATACCTGTGAATGCCAAACTGAATGTCCTGAATAGCGATGGATTTCCCATGATAAAGACCTCTCAAAGAAATGCACCACTGGAATACAGCCTCGGTCCCATCAGATTGGGCAGCCCGGTGATAGCGGAATATGATACGGGTATAGTAATGAAAGTCAATGGGATTATTGGGGACTACTTCCGCGTGGAGTTAGATCGTGTAACCGGCGGGTATATTCATAGCCGGTATGTGGAAAGATTGCCTGAAGGAACAGTGAGACCCGGTTATTTTGTTCAGGCAGTAACCAGTTCCCCTTCAGCAAAGGCAGACATCATAAATATTCCCTTCCCGGAACCGGTTCCCTATGCTGTGTTCCCCGATCCTGAGAATAAGCGGATCAGGATTTCACTGTTTGGGGTTCAATCAAGCAGCACCTGGAACGTTCATAAGACCTACCTGAAGTATATTGACCGTATCACCTGGGAGCAGGTCACACCTGAAACCTACCAGGTGATCCTTCATCTGAATACTTCAAAGATCTGGGGATATACGCTGAAAGCGAAGGGTTCTGTACTTGAATTCAGGTTAAATCATGCCCCGGATCGTACTCTGGCGGATAGTCTTCAGCCATTCAGGGGGTTAAAGATTGCCATTGAGGCCGGCCATGGGGGAACCAGTACCGGCGCCCGGGGACTCTCCGGAATGCTTGAAAAGGACATCAATCTGGACCTGGCCCTTCGCCTTGAACAAATTTGTAAACGTTCCGGTGTTGAGGTTCTTCAGGTGCGCGATTCGGATAAAACCATGTCCCTGGACCGGAAACGTGCCATTATTGAAGCCTCTGATGCACATTTATTGGTGTCTGTTCATGCAAATTCAGGAAATACCAGTCGCGGTTACCTCAGGGTAGCAGGGACCAGCACTTATTATCATAACCCATTCTGGGCACCTTTTGCCAATCTGGTTTATGACCGGCTACTGGATCTGGATCTGGATGAGTTTGGGGTGGTCGGGTCTTTCAATTACAAAGTTACAAGGATGTCATCGCGTCCTGCCATCCTTGTTGAACAGGCCTTTATGAGCCATGCCGAAGATGAGGAAAAACTGTACTCGGAAGAATTCCGCCAGGCAATGGCAGAGAAGATATTTGAAGGGATTATTGACTATCTGCAATATATGTACCGGGAATGATCGCTCTGCAAAAGCTTTGCATGTGAAGCAAGTCACGCGGTTACTCATTATTTATAATGAAAATATTCAGGTATGTTACTATTATGTCACCCTGAGACTATAGGGATAATCCTATTTGTTAACCATCTGCTATTCCGGGCGGTCGTGATACTGAGCAGCCCACAACCTGGCCCCGGCCTGGAGTCCGGGTTATGAATATGCTGTTTGCAGTTAGCCTCACCCTTAGCCGGACACCGGCCTTGCCACCCTTAGCCGGAGCCTGCCGTGATTCAGGCAATGCGAATTAAACCTTCCGGTCCTTCCATTTTCCCCTTCTGAAAACTATTATGCTGATGAGGGTCAGCAGGGTTTCTGCAGTGATGATTGAATAATAAACACCCTGTTCTTTCATCCCCAATGAAATAGCAAGGAAATAGGCCAGCGGTATTTCGACTATCCAGAAACACAACAGATTGATCCTGGTTGGCGTTAAAGTGTCGCCGGCACCATTAAAAGCCTGAACCAATATCATGCCCAATCCATAGAATACATAACCATAGCTAATGATCCTCAGACACATAGCGCCACTATTAATCACTCCTTCATTGTCAATGAACAGTTCAATAAACAACCGGGGAAATGCAATAAAGATTGCAGCCACAAATCCGAGGAAAATCATGTTGACACGACCTGTGATCCAGACAGACCGTTCAGCCCTTTCAGGTTTATTTGCTCCAAGATTCTGCCCCACGAGTGTGGCGGCTGCATTACTTAATCCCCAGGCCGGTAACAGGGAAAAAATTATGATCCGGATGGCTATGGTGTAGCCGGCCAGGACCTCACTTCCAAAAATTGCAGTGATGCGCACTAATCCTATCCAGCTGGATGTTGCGATTATGGATTGCCCTATGCCTCCGAGTGACAACCGGATAAGGCTTTTAATGACCTTGAAATTGAGCTTTAAGTGTTTTGCATTCAGATGAACACGCCCCCGGCCTTTGAATAGCAGGTAAAACTGGTAGCAAACGGCAAGACCACGGCCGATGTTTGTGGCTACTGCCGCCCCGGTTACTCCCAATTCGGGGAATGGACCAAGACCAAATATCAGACAAGGATCCAAAATGATATTTACCAGGTTGGCCATCCAAAGTACCCTCATGGAAATGGCTGCATCACCCGCACTTCTGAAAATGGCATTGATAATAAACAAGAGCATGATGATGGTATTTCCTCCCAGCATGATCGCTGTGTACTTGTAGCCATCACGAATGATCTCAGGCTCAGCACCCATGGCTGTTAAAAACGATTTGGCAAGGATGATTCCGGAGATGGATATGAAAAGGGAAACAAAGATTCCTGTGGCAATTGCCTGCACCGCCGCAACAGCAGCCTTTTCCGGTTTTTTCTCACCAATTCTCCGGGATACCAGGGCTGTTGTGGCAACACTCAGTCCCATGCCGATGGAATAAATAATGGTCATAAATGATTCTGTAATACCCACTGTGGCAACGGCTCCCGGACCTAATTTTGATACGAAAAAGATGTCGACTACAGCAAATACCGACTCCATGACCATCTCAAGTACCATGGGGATTGAAAGCAGCAAAATGGCCCGACCCAGTTTCCCCGAGGTGAAATCATATTCTGTGCCGGCAATGGAATCTTTAATATCTCTGAGTAATTGCCGGATATGGAAGCGGAGTGTAGTATCCTGAGTCTCGGTTGCCATTCAGATCAAATGATTATTATTCGGTTTCAGAAATGAAGGAATCAGATTTAGTATTTATTTAAAGCCAGGGTTTTACCTTGCTGGTCTTTCAATTAGCCTGGAACCGAATAGCCTTCCCTCACCTACAATCGGAGCCCGGCGCTTTGTCACACTGAGCATTGCCCTGAGCCACGTCCTGAGCTTGTGGAATGATTACCAAAGGTTTGTCGAACGCTGGGCGAAGCCTAACCTCACGAGCAGGCTTGTGTACCTGCTGGTGTGTAGCGAGTAACTCTGGACTGACGAAGTGTGGGAACAGGCTTAAGCCGGTAAAGTAATCTCAGAACTTTAGCCTAAACAATAATTAAAGCCCTGCTCACTACCCGGATCGGCCAGAACTTGTAAATATAATAACCTTCCAGCGTTCTCGCAACCTGGAAGGGTTACGGTAATTCAGGGGTTGATTGAATTAAACATGGCCACAATGTTTGCAGGTGGCACATTGGCCATAATATTGTGTACTTGCTGAAAAACAAAACCACCGCCCGGGTTAAAAATTTCAATTTGATTCTTTACATGTGATTGAATTTCTGCCGGTGAGGCATTGGGCAGCATCTGCCGGGTATCGCATCCCCCTCCCCAGAAAGTGAGGCCGGCCCCGAATTCTTTTTTGAGTATTTCAGGTTCCATTCCCCGGCATGAGATCTGAACGGGATTGATGGCATCCAGTCCGGCATCGATCAGGTCGGGCAGCAGTTCATAAACACCGCCGCAACAGTGCAACATAACTGTTACTTCGGCCAGTTCCTTCGCCCGGTTCCACATTCTTTTATGGTATGGCTTATAAAATTCCCTGTAGGTTTCAGGACTGATCAGGGGACCATTCTGGCCTCCAAGATCGTCACCGAAAACTATTACATCGATATAGGGTCCAACTGCTGACAGCCATTTCTCAAGGTTCTTCAGGTGGATACTGCAAAGGGCTTCAGATAATTCCGCCACTTTATCGGGATACATACTCACATATAAAAGGTAATTATCCATGCGGTACAACATCTGTGGAATTTCAAACATATTGCCGCCGAACAATCCGATGATGGCCCGGCCGGTTTTTTCCCGGAGTGCTTTAGCCTGTTCCTCCATTTCTGTCAGGCCTGTAATATCCAGTTTGAGATGGGCCCCCGGATGGTTTACTCCTGTCCAGATGGTTTGTTCCAAAAGGTCCTCAAGATCTGAAAAGTCATCAGATTCAATACCCCGTTCCATCAGGGGGAAATGGGTTTGCTCAAAGTATAAAACTCCTTTTTTCTGAACTCCCAGTTCAAGTCCATCGTCATCATAGACAAACCAATCATCGCCGTGTTTTTCAATATTGATATAAGAAGGGATCTCGCAGCGTGTTCCATCCGGCAATACCCAGGGTTTCCAGTCATGGTCCCTCAGTAAAAACCCCCTGCCCATTTCAACGGTGTCCACACCAAACAGATCCAGAACATCCTCATCCACTATGGCCAGTTGCTGAACCAAATCGTACACCCGTATGGGTTTTTCATCAAGATCGAGATATTTTCTGAGCCGGGCGTAGGCAATGGCTGCAATGCCTGAAGACCGGTGGCCTGAAAGATCAACAGGCACCCGGTCGGTTTCCTCATGATTTAATGCTTTTAATACGCGTTCTCTGGGAGTACGGATCATGATGATTTGTGAATTAGGAAGCCTAAGTTAACTTATTTCCAAAAGTGAGCCAAGTGGATCAATATTATTTGTAATAAAGTACCAAAAGTTCTTCAATTCTTCCACATATTTTTGTAAATTGATGGTGCAGAATGCCAGGTAATAAACAGCATGGATTTTTTTTAAAAACCGATCTCATGAAAACCCGGATCCGGACTCAGTTTTTACTTCCCTGGATGCTTCTTGCCGGCCTGTTCCCGGCAGTATGCCAGGCCCAGTTCACTGCAGAAATGGTGAATGTTCAGCCCAGGGGAGAACGTGTTTTTAAAGTGACACACAATGGGGCCCGGTACAGGTATGACTTTAAGGAAGGCAATGAAGAAATGATCCTCATTGTTGATCCCGGGCAAAAGCGATCCAGTATCCTGATCCCTTCCATGCAGTTTGTACATTATATGGAAATCCAATCCATGAACAGTCTCAGTAACGATCCTGTACAAAGCTTTTTCTATTTCATGGATAATTATGATACGAAGGAGGGAGATACGGAGTCTGTTAACGGACGCGCTGCAAAAGTTATCGAAGTAAAATATGGCGATCAAAAATTGTTCACATGCTGGTTGTCAGAGGAGTTGAATTTCCCGTTAAAAATTGTGAATGAACAGCAAAAAGGAATGTATATGGAGCTCCGTAATATCTCCATTGGTGAAACAGATCCCTCCTTATTTGAAATTCCGGAGTTTTATACAGAAGTGGATAACAAGATGAGACCCGTCATTCCTGAACCTCCGGCACCAACTGCCTGGAAGGAGATTAAGCAAAAGGTCCCCTTTGTTGAGACCTTTAGCAGGGGTGATAAAATCCGGTTTATTGTTGAGACCGGGATCTATCATAAACTGATCCTTGAAAATGCCAGTGAGGAGCCTGCAAAGGTGATCAGTTTCCAGTTCAGAAATGGAGAACTTGTGCCGGATAATGAGCAGGGCCCTGTGTCGACCCGCACCAGCAGGTTGTATAAGGGCGAGAAGACGACGGATACACGCGCCTGGAAAAAAGGTGTGGAAATTGTCCTTGAAGTGCATGAGGGGCAGATGAAGATTGAGGTGAAACCGGAGAGATAGTTTATAAGTGACTTATTAACCACCCATGAGATTCAAAATATTTCTCACCCTGGTTTTATCAGGCATCCTGATCTCTTCCTGCAGTTTTTTGGGGGATGATGGTCCGCCGGTTGAGGGACTGGACATAGATTGGGAAGGCCAAATGCTGTCGCTCAGTTATGATGGCCAGGTCATTTTCCAGGGCCGTATCAACCTTCCGAAAGATCAGATCCGTGTAACTGCCCTGACAGATAAAAAGGGAAAAACCCTTTCCCAGGTTATTTCCTTTACTTCAACTGTTGGGGAACCTGTGATGATTGAGGGAACCATATATGCATCGGACCAGGCTTTCCCTTGTGAGGCTGACAGGCCGGTGTACAGGAGAGACCTGGTCAGGCACAGTTACGGACCCAGTCACAGTTTGCGCAATGATGGGGTTTATGATCGTTTTTCCGATTGGGTATTTTCTGTGGATTTTCCTGCCGTTGTGGTCATTGATCCGGATGCTGAAGGAGCAGGCCGTACTGGCTTTGAATGCACGATTTCGGGCCGGCAGGTGGGCCTGAGATTCAGGCCCCGCTTTTACCAGCAACACCGGGGCCTGGCCTATTTTGAACCATGGGAACATGAACTATGGGATCAGCCTGTAAACGGATGGTGTTCCTGGTTTGCTTATTTTCAGGATGTAACAGAGGAAAACATCAAAGAAGTAGCAGATGTACTTGAGGAAACCCTGGTTCCATTCGGATTGAATTACCTGCAGATTGACGATGGTTACCAGCAGGTCCCTGCAGGATTGCCTGAAACCTGGAATATCCCCAATGAGAAGTTCCCATCAGGCATGGACAGTTTAAGTAATTATATCTCGGAAAGGGGAATGAAACCGGGAATCTGGACCTATACTTCATTCCGGCAGGAAGATTTTGCCTTTGAACATCCTGAGTATTTTGTGAAAGATGAGAATGGGGATCCGGCTTTTGGACGTTGGGTTGGCTACGTGCTGGACGGTTCAAATCCATCTGCCCTGGACAGTATTGTAAAACCCATCTATACCAACTTTGTGGACATGGGATGGCAGTATTTTAAGGTGGATGCGCTCAGGCACCTGCGTTATGAAGGCTACAACAGTTATGCCGGTTATTACACTAATAGGAACCTTCGCCCCGTAACCGTGTACAGGGATTTTGTGATGGCTATCAGGGAGGCCATCAGCAGGGATCATTTCATGCTGGGTTGCTGGGGCCCCCGGCCTGAATTGGTGGGCATCATTGACGGCTGCCGTATCGGTGGGGATGGTTACGGCTATGCCTGTCTGACCCAATTCAATTCTTTTAATAATGTGGTCTGGCGGAATGATCCGGACCATATTGAGCTCAGCGAAAAAGAAGCCTATCGTTCCAGTATGGTCACTGCGCTTACAGGCTCTCTGTTTATGGTGACCGATAAACCGGAAGTTTACAGATCTGAACTGATAGAACCGGCCAGGCGGGCCATTCCGGTTCTGTTTACCCGTCCCGGGCAACTGTATGATGTGGATCCGTCAAGAACATTGGATCTGGATCGCGTTGATGCAGAGGTGAGCGGCGACCTTCAAAGACCGTTTGAGGGGAGCATTTACAGTCCGTATAACCTGTTCCTGCTTGAGGTGAATACACCATTTGAAAACTGGAATATACTTGGCAGAATTTTAGAAAAGGAGGAGGAGATATTTTTTGAGGACCTGGGACTGAAGTCTGGCGTGGAGTATCATTTGTATGAATTCTGGAGCGGACGCTATAAGGGTTTTGAAAGCGATAGTTTTGCACCGGGCCCTATTGATCCGGAATTTAATTGCCAGGCCTGGGTGATCAGGGAAAAGCTGGCCCGCCCCCAGATCATTTCCACAAACCGGCATATTTCTTCGGGAGGCCTGGAATTGGAAGATGTAAGCTGGGAGGCTTTGACCCTTAGCGGCAGGAGCCAGGTAGTCGGGAATGATCCCTATACCCTGGTTCTTTATGAACCGGGATCCTATATTATTAACTCGGTATTTGTGGTGAACGGAAATTTGAAATCGAATTCAAAGAGGGGGAATATCCGAACCATTACCATGACAGCACCCACCTCATCATTAATCAGATGGGAGGTGAAATATGAATAAGCACCTCATTACCGCCACAAAGGATTAAACCTTTAAAGACCTACGAGGTTTTTGAAACCTCGTAGGTCTTAATCCGGATTACGAATTATACAAGAAGTTGCTTGCCCTCCCTTAATTGGAGCCCACCTGGGAGGTGGACACCGATTTTCCTTCTCTCGCCCGGAGTTCCTGTTTTCTGTTTTCCGAAAAAGACACCCAAAAAGAAAAATCAATCTAACATTAAAACAAATATAACATCAAGATAACGGGACACCCAAAGTTACAAAACCATTAACCATAAATCGCTATTAGACTGTTTATTAAGATGGTTTGATAATCAATATTTCAAGGTGTACGGAAAACAGGAAACAGATGCCATGTTCTGAATTAGGGTGCCATTTCGTAATAAATCCCCGAATCGGGACCGAGGGGGAAGCCTGCCAGCAGCCAGCCTACCAGTAATAATGTCCAAACCAGAAAGAATGCAATGGAGTATGGCAGCATGGTGGCAATAACGGTTCCGATTCCGGCTTTTTTGTCATACTTCTGTATGAAGGCAATGATCAGTGCAAAAAAGCTCATCATGGGGGAAACCACGTTGGTCACACTATCCCCTATACGGTACACCACCTGAGAAAGTTCAGGGGAGTAACCCAGGAGCATAAACATGGGAATGAACACGGGAGCCATGATGGCCCATTTTGCAGAGGCACTGCCCATAGCCATATTTATAATTCCGGAAAGTATAATAAACAGGATCATAAGAGGGATCATTCCAAGGCC
Organism: uncultured Rikenellaceae bacterium; assembly: GCA_964403185.1. Classification (GTDB taxonomy): domain Bacteria; phylum Bacteroidota; class Bacteroidia; order Bacteroidales; family VadinHA17; genus CAYOFK01. The sequence goes on from CAYOFK010000078.1 coordinate 13,671, forward strand.
GGAAGCCATGACCAGGTTGGCTCCTTTAATTGCAAAAATGATTCCCAGATTGCTCCATTTGAAAAAGGCTACAAACTGTGCGGCAAAAAACACAAGTACATAATAAATGCTCAGCGACTTCATGGCTTCGCCCATCCCTATCATGACATCGGCATCGGATTTATATTTCCTGATGGTGAACCCATAAACGATGCCCATAAGGGCGGCAGTAATAAACAACATGGCCACCACACCTTTGATCAGGGGAGAGCTTAGCACTCCATTATCCGGGCCACGTAAGAATCCTCCGTCAGGAATGATGCCGGCCATGGTGATGGCCAGGATCACAAGTAGGGCTATAAGAGCATTTCTGAGCCCTTTCTTTTCAAGTTTTGTGAGCGTGCTGATTTTTTCAC
>CAYOFK010000079.1:0-13975 GCA_964403185.1 uncultured Rikenellaceae bacterium
GATTCCGTATCAAGTACGGAATGATGCTATTAGGTTGCTTTTGAGACAGCCCCGAGTTAGTATGATTTGGGTGCCCGGCTTCATCAATCCCCCTTATTCACATGCAACCACTTCGTGGTTTATACGCAGTGCCGGGAGATAAGCAAATTAATAACAGGTGCAGGACTTTCTACCCTTCGGGAACCTCAGGGTGACGCGCATTTTATAATGCCTCAAAACCCTGATCCCGTGAAATAAAAGCAGTCGCAGAATCGGTTCTGCGACTGCTAAAATAAATAAGCTTCGTGACACCGGGATCTCCGGTGTCTTTAGATTCGATTATTGATTGACCTCGGTAACAACATACATTCCGGGGTCTGCATCAAGATTGTCGTTTGAATTGATTTCAATTTCAGCATAGGGCATCCTCTGGGGCTGCTGGGTCCCACCAGGGTTGAGTGGAAAAGGAACGATCAGATCGCTATCAGAAACCCGCAACCTTCTCACATCATTGTAAGGCATATGGGTTCCAAAGCCCGATACATACCGTTCCTCAATGATTTCCCTGAGCAAAGCCCTGGTATCATCAATACCATCCGGGTTTTCAATTCCTCCGTTGGTAAAATCAGCGGCCACATAAGCATCATACTGATAGGTGGAATCAATGAAAGCCGAATTCAGGCGCCCGCCGGTATTCATCCATGCCCTCAGGTCATTCAAATGACCAAGGCCCGTATTAAAGTCTACGGTTCTTGCAGCACATTCCGCAAGGATCAGGGTATTCTCCTCAAAACTAACCAGTTCCTGTGGTTCAAACTCTGCAACAATTCCAATATTAGTTACCGCAGGTTCTTCAATAATTGTGGAGTAATGGAACCGGGCGTATTCATCGGTTTTCGCATTGTTCCTTGATATTCCGCTTCCTGCGTCCAGCAACTGCATCAGGTAGCTGTTCCCGGTTCCGATATCCCCTTCACGGGATCCGTTGATCATGGTCCAATACAAATTTTTGTCCCCGGTTATTCCAGGTTCGCCAATTGGAAAGAAACTGTAATTACCCCCATAAGAAGATATTCCACTTTGTGCAGTTATATAGGCTGCTGCATAGTTTTTCATCTGCAACAGGTAACGTGCTTTCAGCGTATAGGCTGCTGCGATCCAACTATCTTTATCTCCTGAAAAATGGAGATCTTCAGGTATGTTTCTGTCGGTGGCAGCAGTCAGGTCTGCAATTGCATCGTCAAGCAGAGCATTTGCAGCAGTGAAAACCGATACCTGGCTGTCGAATACCGGATCCGGGAAATCCGGATTGTTAATCTCCGAATAAGGTACATCTCCGAATAAAGTTGCGGCGGTACCAATGGCATGCGCCTCCATCACTTTACAGATTCCAACCATCAGGTAATCATCCGGCACCATATCAATAATAGCCCTGACATTTGGGATGCATCCCACATAGATACGGCTCCATGTTTGATTAGATTCTACTGCAGAAAGAGAATATCCGTAGATATTGGAATACAAAGATTGAAATCCGATGAGCTGTCCGCTGTACATTCCGCCGATACGATTATTGTGGCCGGCCTGGGCCACAATATTGGCAAGCTGGGCTCCTTTTAAAAGTAGCCTTGCTTCAATATCTGTCTGTACCAGATTGTTTGGATTCTCATTGACACCTTCTACCATTTTCTCACAAGAAGTCAACAAGATGCTCAAACTCACCATTACAAACAATGTTTTAATAAATATTCGCATGATTGTATATGTTTTTAAATTTTAAATAGTTCGTTTAAACAATTAGTAAGTTACAGAGAGTGAGAACAAGAAAGAGCGGGTGCTCGGATTGGTAAAATAATCCAGACCAAATCCGTTACTGACACCCCCCTGGTTGATTTCCGGGTCAACACCGGGAATACCATCCCATATAAATAAATTCCTTCCGGAAGCTGTAAATACAAGGGATCCGAGTTTTGTTTTCTCCCTGAATCTCGGTGAGTCAATGGTATAGCTTAAAGAAATTTCCTTAAGTCTTGTCCAGGTAGCATCATAAATTGAGAAATTATAGGCCTGGTTGTCTCCAAAACCACCCCCGATACCATGACGGTACCAGGTTTCATCAAGGATCACATCTCCGCCACCAAAATTCTCAATATTTCCACGAACCGTTGTCCCTGCAGTGATAACATCCCCGTCATAATTTACAAGATCCTGGGTAAGGGTTACCCTGCCGGCTGTTACATCAGTAGTTCCGAAACGCCTCAACACCCATAAAGTTCTCGGAGAAAAATCCCCACCCCGGGAATGGGCAAACAAGACATTCAGACCGAGTTTTTTCCAGTTAGCTCTTACTCCGATGCTACCGGTCCAGTCAGGATTCGGGTCACCCAATACAATAGGACTGCTGGTAATTTGCGGGAAGCCGTTGGCATCAAGGATTAAATTACCACCTTCATCGGTCTGGGATCCGGTTCCATATAAAACTCCTAAAGGTTGTCCGACAATGGCTTGTGAGGATACTGAGCCGGGAGCCAGCCGAATGGAGGATGTGCCTGCCAGGTCTGTAACCTCATTTCTGTTCCTGGCGAAAATCAGGTAGGCATTCACATTGTAATCCCTTTCCCTGACAATATCGAAATCCATATCCATTTCAAAACCTTTATTCTCCATACTGGCTGCATTGGCATACTGGGTATCAAAGCCTGATGATGGAGAAAGACCTACCCAGATCAGGATGTCTTCAATCTTATTCTGGTAATAGGTAGCCGAAAAAGAAAATTTATCCTTGAAAAATCTCAGGTCGGTTCCGATTTCCCATTCTGTTTTCATTTCCGGTTTCAGATCCGGGTTTCCAAGATCATCATTCAGACGAAACCCTCCACCAAATAAATTAATATCCAAAAAGCTGGAATAAGACCAGTAGGAAAATCCTCCCTCAACTGTTGTTTCAAAACGATGGGATGATGGCTGTACCCCCACTTTCCCCCAGGAAGCCCGAAGTTTCCCAAAGGAGAAAAAATCAGAGGATATCATATCGGAAAATTGCCAGGCTGCATCAAATGCAGGGTAGAAGAAATTCCCCTTCACACTGGAAGCCGCTTCCAAACCTCCTGATGCAGTTACAAACAACTGATCAAACAGGCTGAAGTTAAATACATAAAAACCCCTGTTCGACTGCCGTATCGTTTTATAATTTTGATAGGTTGAATTTTCCGCCGCCGTATTCAGATCAGTGGTTTGTTTCCTGGAATCAACAAGGAATCCTTCGATATCTCCTGAATTACGAACATATCGTCTGTCATTATAATTCCAGCCCAGGGTTGCCGACAGCGAAACCTGATCTGTTAAATTGAAGTTTCCGGTACCTATGACATCAAAATTCACTTCCTGAATACGGATCATATCTTCTGCAAACCGTCCTTCTCTGCGGCCACTACCGGCAGAGTTAACCGGGAAGAAATAAACCCTGTTGTCATCAGATCTGTCCACACCTCCTCTCGCAGTTAACCTCAACCACTCCACCGGAGTGATATTGATCTCCTGCGACATGATAAAGCGGTCAACTGCGGATGTAGCCATCTGCTCATTGCTAGTCCAGAGCGGGTTGTTATAAGATGGGGGACTGTTTCCCAGGTATCTTCTGTAGGCCCTGTGTGCGTTGGCATTGGCTGTTCCATCCGATGCGTAGTAGGTGCCGATATAATGCCTGATATCAAAATCAGGCGGGTTACGCAACAATCCCAGCAATAAACCGGAAACATTTGAACTCTGTTGGATCCGGTTGGAGAAAGAATGCATATAACTCGCCTTGGTACTTGTATTCAGCCACTTGATCGGGAAATATTTAACATTGAGGCGAACATTGGTCCTGTCATAACTTGAATTACGGATGATCCCATCCTGGTCAATCCTGCCAAAGCTGAAAAAGTATTGACTCTTATCACTTCCACCGCTGATAGAAAGGTCATGTTGCCAGAATCCTCCAGTCTGGAAAGTGGCATCCCAGTTTTCCTCCACAAAAGTATCCTTTGAATTTTTTGTATCCAGCGGATAATACTTGGTGCCATCTATTGCTTCAAAATACTGACCGGTCTCATCAAATACATCATCCCCACCTGCACGATCGGGGATATAATCACCCCAGGATTCGGACCGTGTAGGACTGTAAACTCCACCCCTGCCCTGGCCATAAATATTCTGCATGGGGTATCTTTTGTTCACCTGGTCCAAAGAAAGGGTGATTTTGTAATTGATGGTCAGCTTTCCGGGCTTCCCGTTCTTTGTTGTGATCATAAGTACGCCGTTGGCAGCCCGTGAACCCCACAGGGAAGCTGCTGCAGCCCCTTTCAGGATTTCAATAGACTCAATGTCATTCGGATTGAGGTCGTTTAACCTGGACTGCTGGGAAGTCCCGGCATCCCGGCCGCCTGTAATGCTGTTTCCTCCGGCATAAACGGTTGAGTTGTTGATAGGAACCCCATCCAGGATGATCAAAGGATTACTGGACCCTCCAATGGTGTTGGCGCCGCGGATCCTGATGGTGGTTCCTGCACCCGGGTCACCGTTTGACCTGGATACCTGTACATTGGAAGCTCTCGATCCAAGAGAATTCAAAATCATGGCTTCCCCTGAACTGACAATATCTTCACCGCCAACCGAGGAAGATACTTGCGCAGCTTCATCCTTTTTGACAGTAAAACCCAGAGCAGTTACAACCACTTCATCGAGACGCTGGGTTCCGGGGGTCAGAGTAACGTTAATAGTCACCTGGCTGCCAACCGTAACCGTATAAGTCGCAAAGCCTATGTAACTGAATTCAAGTGCAGACTCAGGTCCTGCTACCTGCAGGGAATAATCGCCATTGATGTCAGTAATCGTACCATTGTTGGTACCTGCTTCAAGGATATTTACCCCCGGAAGGGTTTCTCCCTGATCGTCAGTTACCGTCCCTCGCACCATTGTCTGGGCAAACAAAGTTCCACCCAACAATAATGATAGAACAAAAAGTAATACTTTAATTGTTCTCATAAGCATTAAATTTTAGATGATTAATTTATTTCGTTATTAAGGGTACTATCAAAATACAATTTAAATATAATCTTTTTCTTTAATAAAACCACAAATTGAATTGCAGCAAATTTTCAGAAAACCAGTATTTTACATAAAAAAATAAAACCATGGCTGATAATGAAACCGGATTCCGGAATCGCGACCTGACGGTGGAGGTCATTACCAAACCCGATGCCGACATAAAAGCCAATATTGAACGTACGGTACTGGGTGTTCCGGGCGGTATGTTGTATAAGATCGTTGATCCCACTAAAAGGCTTGATGAATTAATACGCCCTTTTTTTATAACCCTGCGAAAAGCCGGCCGCCTGCTGGGTACGGCATGCCTGGCCCACCGGATGGTGAAAGATCTGGATAAAATTCATAATTCTTATTATATCCGGTATTTTTCAGTATGAATGAATCTGACATACAAAGTTTTTACGGGAACCCGGTTTACATTTCCGGACACGACATGACCTGATGCTGCGTAAGATGATGCAACTGTTGTATTCTCTTATTCCGGAAGTGCTAATAAAAACCTCTGGACTTGTTTTATTCAAGATGTTTTTCCAGAACGTTGCAGACGGAATGCAGCAGGCGCAGGTCTGAGGCTTGCAGCAGGACCAGGCGTTCAAGGATGCGGCCATGCCTGGCATCCTGTTCCGGGATCCCGATCTCCTTCAGCAACCTGCCTGTTTTTTTCTTCAGGGATCTGTAGGATGTTCCCGTTTTACCGGATGGCTGCAAACCCCCGTAAGTTTTTACAGAGCTCAGAGTGTAAGCATAGAGCATAACAGCCTGAGCCAGGTTCAGGGAAGGAAAGGGCTGTGCCTGGGGAATGTAACTGATGAGGTCACATTTTTTCAGTTCAGCATTTGTGAGTCCGGATTCCTCACACCCGAAGAGGATCCCTGTTTGGTTTGCAAAAACTTTCTTTCCCTGCAGGATCCCTGGAATATCCCCGAGGGGATACTGATCAGATTTTATTCTTCTTTTCTTTGCACTGGACCCGATTAAAAAGTCCAGGTCCTCAGTAGCGGTGTCAATATCCTCAAATATTCCGGCATTATCCAAAACAGCGTGTGACCCATGTGCCAGCCACCTGGCTTTTTTGTCAGGAAAGTTCCGGGGATTTACCAATCGCAACTCACTGAACCCCATGGTGTTTATTGCCCGCGCTGCTGCTCCGATATTTTCAGGAACAGCGGGTTCGACAAGTATGAAACAAACATCCATGCAATTTTTGAACTTGGTAGGCCATAAAAGTAGGAAAAATAGCCAACAGGCCTTTATTTAGAACAACTATATAGACTTTGAGGGAATCAAAATATTATATTTGCAGGTATAACTTTCATATATGACATTAAATATTGAGGAGAAGGGTCTGGAAAAACTCATAGCTGTGGGAGACCGGATCCTGGTAAAACCAAAATCTGCACAATCCAAAACAAAATCGGGCCTGTATCTTCCCCCGGGAGTTCAGGAAAAGGAAAACATTCATAGCGGATATGTTGTAAAAGTGGGACCGGGCTATCCTATTCCCGTCATTTCAGAGGTGGATGAGCCCTGGAAGGATAAGTCGGAAGAAGTGAAATACGTGCCCCTGCAACCTAAGCTGGGGGATCTGGCCATCTACTTGCAGAACAGTGGATATGAGATTTTCTTTAACCATGAAAAATATGTCATCATCCCGCATTCTGCCATATTGTTGTTAATCCGCGATTCAGGCTTGCTGGAATGATGAGTAACACCAGGATTCCCAATATACTTATATTTAACTATTTTCGTTGGGTAATTATTAACCTGCGTGATGAACATTGAACTAAAGGATGAAACCATGAAAACACTGAATGTATTTAAAATAATGTTAGTAATTGTATCCGTTTTGGTAGTGAAGCCTGCCGGCTATGGCCAGGGAGCGAGCCGCATGATACAGGTGCTGGACACGGCCACACTCAGGGCGCAATTTCAATACATCCATGACCGCACACTTATTTACGAGAATTACAGGGCCATCCGGGAGGATGTTTTTCAAAAGATCAGAGGCAACTCCATGGATTCATTATTAAAAGCCAAAAACAGGATCATGGAATTGAGTGCATTGCTGACCCAATCCAACGACCGGATTGATTCACTTAATACAGTTCTGTACAAGACAAAAAATGAACTGGAAAGCGCTATAAAAAATAAAAACAGTATCAAGATGTTTGGTTTTCAGACGAATAAAATAATGTATAAAACCATCATGTGGTCGGTCACTACCGGGTTGACCACTCTGCTGATCTTCTTATTCCTCGTGTTTAAGCGGACCCGTATTGTCACTCATCATATCCGGAAAGACTATGAGGAAACGAGGGACGAATTTGAGGCCTACAAAAAATCCTCCCGTGAGCGCTATGAAAATCTGGTGGTAAGCCATCATAAAGAGATCATGAAACTTAAAGGAAATTAATTTCACCCGGGGTTGATGAAATATGCAACGGAATTTTTTCGTGAATTTGTAATTAATAATCATTTGTGTCCGGCTGTCTGTAGAATATCGTACATTTGCGGCCTAATACAGAGATATGGAATTTAAGGACTTAGGATTACGCACCGATATTCTAAAGGCGGTCAATAAACTTGGATTTAAAACCCCGACAGAAATACAGGAAAAGGCCATTCCAATACTTTCATCAGGTGCAAGGGATTTTGTTGGATTGGCTCAAACCGGAACCGGTAAAACCGCAGCTTTTGGCTTGCCCTTAATTCAGCACACCGACTTTAGCGTTAAGAATACACAGGGATTGGTGATGTGCCCCACCAGAGAACTTTGCCGGCAAATAACAAAGGATCTGGTGGCATTTGCAAGCTGTCAACCCAATCCTAATATTCTACCCGTATATGGAGGATCCAGTATTGAAGAACAGATCCGGAGAATTAAACGGGGGGCACATATTGTTGTTGCCACACCGGGAAGGTTACTGGATCTGATTCATAGAAAAGTCATTAAGTTAAGTACCGTTCAAAGAGTTGTTTTGGATGAGGCGGATGAAATGCTCAATATGGGATTTAAAGAAGACATTGATTCCATTCTGGATCAGATTCCGGACCATAAAAGGATTTGGTTGTTTTCTGCAACCATGCCAAATGAGGTCCGCCGGATTGCAAAAAACTATATGGAAAATCCTCAGGAAATACTTGTGGGAAAACAAAACAGCCCGGCTGACAATATCGATCACCGGTACTATATGATGAAAGAACGAGACCGGTATTATGCCCTGAAAAGAATCCTCGATTATTATCCTGATATCTTCGGATTAATATTTTGCAGAACCCGGAGAGAAACCGGCTCTGTATCTGAGAAACTGGAAAAAGAAGGATACAATGTGGTTGCACTGCACGGTGACTTATCGCAGGTGCAAAGAGATGCCACAATGAAAAAATTCAGGGAAAGAACGGCAAGGATCCTGGTAGCCACAGATGTGGCAGCCAGAGGGATAGATGTTGATGACATCAGCCATGTAATACATTATAACCTGCCTGACGAAGTTGGAAATTATACCCACAGAAGTGGAAGAACCGCAAGGGCCGGAAGATCAGGCAAATCGATTGCTTTAATTAACACAAGAGAATTGAATAAAATTCATCAGATTGAACGCGCTATTCAGGCAAAAATTGAATACACCCGGATTCCTGATGCAGAAGATATTTGTGAGAAACAAATGTATGCCCTCATGGACCGGGTGGTTAAAACACCTGTTGATGAAAACGCCATAGACCGGTATTGGCCGGTTATTTACAAGAAATTAAAGAGCCTCCCTGCTGAAGATATTGTGATGAAGTTCATTTCAACTGAGTTAAACTCTTTCCTGAATTATTATAAAAATTCGGGAAACCTGAATGCACAACAGGAAAAAGGAAAAGATGGAAAATACCAGAGTAATAAGAGAGGAAAACCCAACAGAAATCTTGCCGGCTCAAATATGAGGTTTTTCATCAATTTGGGGGAGAAGCAAAATATGAACAAGGGAGCTCTGGTGAGACTGGTGTGCACCGGGACGGGTATTTCAAGCAGTCAGATGGGGCGGATTGACCTGCATTCCGGATTTTCATTTTTTGAAGTAGATGAGAAAGCAGCATCTGAAATACTGCCAAAGATTAAAACCGGGATCTATGAGGGAAAAGCATTTAGCGTAGCATTATCCCAGGAAAGAGAACTCCGGAGAAAGAAGGGTAAGAAAATAAGGCGGTGATAGTTAAACCCTGAAAATAAAAACGTACCTTGAACGAAAATTAGTGCAATTTTGATGCGACAACTAAAAATCACAAAACAGATTACCCAGCGTACCGACGAATCAATCAGTCGTTATTTTCAGGAAATAAACAAGTATCCTATGATTACTGCTGAAGAGGAAGTGGAGTTGACAGTACGCATCAGAAACGGAGATGCTGATGCCCTTGAGAAGCTGGTTGTTGCCAACCTGCGTTTTGTGATCTCAGTCGCTAAGCAATTTCAAAACCGGGGCTTATCATTCTCCGATTTAGTTAACGAAGGAAACCTCGGGCTGGTAAAAGCTGCAAAAAGATTTGATGAAACGCGTGGGTTTAAATTTATTTCTTACGCGGTTTGGTGGATCCGCCAGTCAATTATACAGGCTATCTCAGATCAAACCAGAATTGTGCGGTTGCCATTAAACAGACTCTCTTCGATTAATAAAATCACAAAGGCTATTCCTTATCTTGAACAGGAATTTGAGCGGGAACCAACCGATGCTGAAATTGCCGATTATCTCGAACTGACCAGTGATGAAGTGGAAACGGCAAACAACATAAAAAAGAGGCAGGTTTCTTTTGACATGCCGCTTGCCCAGGATGGCGATAATGAATTCAGTTTGTATGATTTTGTCCAGACCGGGAACATCCCTTCGCCCGATAACAATATCATGAAGGAGTCTGTAATAACCAATATTAACCGGGCTCTGAACAAGCTTTCCAAAAGGGAGGCTTCAATATTGACCATGTCGTTCGGACTCAGTGGCACACCAATCTATTCTTTGAGGGACATCGCCTTAAAATACGATATGTCCTCTGAGCGTGTCAGGCAAATCAGAAGCGGAGGACTGTTCAAATTAAAAACTCTGCTGAAAGGAAACTATGCTTTTTTGGAATATTAAAAACCACACGCAGTTATAAACCAAGAAAATATTAACTATTTAATAAAATAATTATTATTATATGGGTAGATCTCAGGAATCATTTAATAAAAAGGAAGTAAGAAACAAAAAAGAGAAAAAGAGAAAAGAAAAAGAAAAAAAACGGTTGGCCAGGAAAGAACATGAGAAAAAAAGCAGCCTGGACGACATGATTGCCTATGTCGATGAGAATGGCATGATCACTTCCACTCCTCCCGATCCGGAAAAAAAGAAGGACGTTAAACTGGAAGACATTGAAATCAGCATTCCTACCCGCGATGATTCACAAATATCCGACCCCGTAAGAAAGGGGATAGTTACTTTTTTTAACGAATCAAAAGGTTTTGGATTTATAAAGGATATGGAAACACAGCAAAGCGTGTTTGTGCATGTCAACAATGTGCATGAAGAAATCAGGGAAGGGAATGTTGTAAACTTTGAAATAGAGATGGGACCAAAGGGACCTGCTGCAACACATGTAAAGCTTTTTAAAGACCCCTCATAACAAAAAAGAGCGTCAATCAAGACACTCTCCTTTTAGTTTCAGGTTGCTTATAATATTACAGGTTCAGTGAAGAAATATCCATTATTCTGTAAGAGCTTTCCTTGGAATGATCTTCGAAGTAGTTTGAATAATTCTACCATTAAATGGGATGGCATAATTCAAGGGAGAACCCTGAGGAGGAAAAATCCCTTTTAACTTGTTCTCCGGTTCCGTTCCTTCAAATCCCAGGTATGAATATTTTCCGTAATGTGGCAATTTTCTCCCCAATCCCTCTATGGCATCCGCCTGCTTACTTCCCACAAATCCCAGGGTGAGTTCTGCATTTCCGGGATTCTGTATTGCATATACAAAGGATCCTTCAGCCATCAGGAGCTTTGCTTTGCTCTTTTCATCCGGACTAAGTTGGGAAAAATAATTTTCAGGAATTCCTGCAATACCGGAGAATTTGTTCTCAAATCCAAACACCCATATATTTTTATTGTCTGACAGCTCCTGCAGTTCTGTGTCATAAACTATCTCCAGGTTTTTTCCCTGTGCTTCCTGAGTGGATTTCCATATCTCTGCCATTTTCCTGTAATTTTCAGCGTATGGACTTTCAAAGGGTAAAATGACAGTGGTGCTTTTTGCCCCAAAAAGTTGTGTCAGGGTAGTGGGTACTTCATGGCGGACAAGTCTTCTGAAAAGCTGGAACATGGGATCCACCTCAATGCGAACAGGTTTTTTGTCAAACATCAATAAAAAATCCTGTGTCTTCCTGTTCATGGGTAAAGAGGTGCTTTTCACCTCATTTTCTCCTTCCAGGTAAACATACACAGGTATATTCAACTCAAATGCTTCTTCCGGTTGGGTTTGGTTAATCTGAAAGGAGAGATCATAAGAATTCCCGGCCTTTTTTACAACTGCATTTGATAACTCCAGGGATGGAGCGCCAGGTCTTTTGGTCCATTGCTTAAAAAAAGAATCAAGATCACTTCCTGTGACTTCTTCAAAACAAGTTTGAATATCGGAAAACCCGGCTTTCGTAAACTTGTAATCATGATAAAACTTTGAGTAGGCCTTCAGGAAAAGCTCATCTCCAAAATTTGTTCGTAGCATATTATTCATCATCAGGCATTTTCCATAACCAATGGCTTCCCCGGCAGAATTATTCCTGGAACGGAATTCAATGAGTGGGAAATCATTATCCCGGTTTACATAATCGGTGTATTTCTGAAGAGTGCTCCGGCGGTATTCAGCTCCCTGCCCCTCTTGCTCCTTTAGCAGGTGGTCTGCCATGTAAGCCGTAATGCCTTCACACCAGTTCCCGCTTTCATAATTAACATACACCCCGTTGCCCCAATAATTATGGAGAAGTTCATGCGGGTAAGAAGAGTATAAAATCCAGGGAAACCGGATAACTTTTGATCCAAGCAGGGTAAAAGAAGGCATCCCGTATCCTGTTTCCCAAAAATTCTCAACCAGTGCAAATTTTGAAAAAGGGTAGGGGCCAATCATTTTTTCGTACATGGATAAATAACCCTGGGTGGCGCCCAGGTATTTATTTGCAAGCTGTTCATCGGGAGTTCTCAGGAATGCCTGGAAAAGAACCCTCCCGGAAGGAATTGAATACTCTGTCCAAATGCCTCCAATTAAATAAATCTCATCCATTGGTTCAGGGGATTCGTAGCGGATTCGTTTTTTTCCTTCCTTTGTTTCGTTGATCGTCCTTGTTCCCTGGGAAACAATGCTCCATTCCGGATCTATGGTGACATCTAAAATATAACTGATCAGTTCAACATTTTTGAATCCCGGAATCCATTGAGTAGACCCGGCTAAATAGATTCCTTTCTCTGAGATAATACCACTTGTTTCACTGAAGCCGCGTGCATATTCAGCAGCTCCGGTTGTAATATCATCATTGATGATCCCTGAATACCCCAGGCGTATGATAATCTCTTTACTACTCTTCTCCGGTATCCGGATCTTGTATGTTTTCACCGGTACTCTGGCATCTTTATCTTCCTTGCCGGCGATTTCTTTAATCACAGTTTTGTCATCCGGTGAATACACCTTAAGATTTGAATTGAGTGAAAACACCAGGTCAGGATTAGCCAACAGGTAATCTTCAGGAATAATGATCTCATCAACAATCTCAATACGATGCTCCTTTATAAAAACAAATGCATTTAGTTCGTGTCGTATCTCCTGTGAAAACAGGCTCAGGGGGATCATAAAGAATAGAACTGTGCGTATGAATGTTCTCATGTTCGTGTTTTAAACTACTTTCTCTTATGATGCCTGGATTTTGAATACATGCGGGTTAATACACCCAGCCTAATATGCCCATTCCTATAATATTCATTACGACCGGAACCGAATAAATAACCGCAAGAGTAATGATCTTCGCCTTATAGGTTTTCCGGGTGATGATGAACCAGGCTCCCAGATAAAAATGGAGATATCCGAAGAAGAATATCAGAATGATTCCGGAGAACGACCGGGTCCAGAAAGAATATTCCCAGATAAGAAGCCCGCCTTTGTTTAAAAACCATTCTATAAAAACACTGAAAGCAGAATAGCCAATAGCCCAGAAAAGAGGATTTGGAAGTCCCAGGATCTTCTTTTTCTTGTCCCCTTCCAGTGTGTGATACCAGGCAATTCCCGCGATGAGGAACATAAACATGATCTCAACATTCCAGCCCACCATTGTACGTAAGGCGGTATCCCCCGGGGCTGTCCATAAAGCAGACCGGTTTGTTAATACCAGCACCCATCCATTCCATGTTTCATTAAAAAAATCTATTCCAAATATGGTTAACCCGGCGAAGATGGCATCGAAGTTCCCTGTTTTTCTTCCTTCTTTTATTTCTTTTACATAAAAATAAATAAGGATGGCGAGGAGGGGAATTACATACCACTTCAGCATGGTAAAGTCCCTGAGTCCGTTCAGTGCGTCCAAGGATGCTTCAGTCATTGTGTTTTGTCTTTAAATGATTGTTATAATGAATCAAAGCATCAAGATACAATATATATTATCAAATCAAAAAGGATGTCCGTTTTTGGAAGCCCCGTCCGGTTAACAAGGATCCCGGATGGTTAATAATTTCCCCCGGTGCATTTCTGCAAAACACCGGCATTTCCCGCCTTCCTGTTTTGTCACAGATTTTGCAATCCATCACACAATTCCAGCACCAGGCAAAATCTCCGCCAAAACCTGATTGTTGCGATGCCCGGGCGGGGCTGTCTCAAAAGTCAGATTCCATATCATTCCTGCGAAAGCAGGAATCCA
>CAYOFK010000080.1:0-13968 GCA_964403185.1 uncultured Rikenellaceae bacterium
TCCTTTTATATGGGATGGTGGTGGCCGGCGCCTGGTTTCCCATCCGGTTGACCCCATTATTTGAATCCTTTACGGAGGATCCTGAACAGGCTAAAAATCTTGCCATAGCTTCCTGGGTGGCGATTTTGCTGGTATATGTGTTTTTTGCATCTACTGTTCCCGTTCATAAATTACTTCAACCACGGGATTATATTAATTCACACCAATTAATGGTGGCTATGGGTCTGTTATTTTTGGGATTGATTGTGGCGCACCCACCCATTACCGCACCTGCCATCAATCCGGCCGCAACCGCTCCGGGGAGTGATATTCCACCACTTGCACCACTGTTATTCATAACCATTGCTTGTGGCGCCATATCAGGATTTCATTCGCTGGCAAGTTCGGGTACAACGGTGAAACAAATAGACAAGGAAACAGATACTCTTTTTGTCGGTTACGGAGGCATGATCCTGGAAAGTTTTCTCGCGGTGTTGGTGTTGATGGCAGTGGCCGGCGGATTGGGAATGGGACATCCCGGCGCTTTCCAGGAACACTATGCGACCTGGGCATCGGCATCCGGTCTGACTGCAAAATTACAGGCTTTTGTGGATGGATCGGCCAACTTATTCGGAAGCCTGGGCATCCCCCATATCATAGGAAAATCCATTATTGCCGTATTCATTGTGAGCTTTGCGAACACCACCCTTGATTCGGCCGCCCGGATACAACGATTGTCCCTTCAGGAGATCTTTACAAAAAGGGACGGCCGCGTGATCAAACCCATGGGAAACAGATATGTGACTACCTTAATAGTAGTGTTTGCCGCGGCCCTTCTGGCGTTTTCACGGCCAGCCGCTGAGGGCGCCCTGGTACTCTGGCCTATGTTCGGGTCCATGAACCAGCTTTTGGCCGCGCTGGCTCTTGGGGTGGTATCGGTTTATCTGATCCGTAAGAAAAAGAATGTTCTGTTTACTTTCATTCCAATGGTATTTGTGCTGGTGGTGACCCTATGGGCCATGATCAGGAACCTTTTATCCTTTATTAATGAGAAGGATTTTGTTCTGGTGGTGCTTTCATTCATCATTCTGGGACTGACCATGTGGTTGCTTGTAAGCAGTGTGGGATCCCTTTTGAGATTGAGAAAAATACGGGATAAGCAGGTTGAAGCCACGAAAGATCTCTCAAATTTCAAATAACAATTTCCAAATAACAAATAATTTCCAAATCTCAAATTCCAAATTTCAAACACCTGAAACCCTTATATGAAAGCAATAGAGCTTGTAAAATACGGGAATGCAGCGGATGCATTCGAGATCCGGGAAATGGAGATTCCTGAAATTGGGGATAACCAGGTTCTCATAAAAGTATCCACTTTCGGATTGAACTTTGCAGATGTAATGGCCCGCAGGGGCTTGTATAAAGCGGCTCCGCCGGCTCCATGCGTTTTGGGCTATGAAGTGGCCGGCCATATCGAAAAACCGGGATCTGCTGTGAAGGACTATAAACCCGGAGAACGTGTGGTTGCTTTTACACGCTTTGGCGGGTATGCCGAATATGCCCTTGCCGATGTCCGCGCCCTTGCCAGAATACCCGATCACATAAGCAACGGGGAAGCCGCTGCCCTGACCACCCAATATTGTACAGCCTACCATGCGGCTTACGATGCGGCCAACATCCGGAAAGGTGAAACCATTCTTGTACATGCCGCTGCCGGTGGGGTTGGAATTGCAGTGATCCAGTTGGCCAGGGAAAGGGGCTGTATTGTTGCCGGCACGGTTGGTTCTCAGGAGAAAGTTGATTTTATTAAGGGATTGGGGGTTGACTATGCCATAAACTACCGCACCCACGATTTTGTTGAAGAGATCAGGCGGCAGGTACCGGGCGGGGTTGTTGATGTGGTACTGGACCCGATCGGAGGATCCACTTTTAAAAAGGGCCGCAGTTTGCTGAATGTTGGCGGGCGCATTGTTGGATACGGCGCCTCGGATCAGTTAAACAGAAAGGGGGGGTGGCTTTCCAAAGTCCGCTTGCTTCTTGGATTCGGATACATGAATCCCGTCTCCGTCCTGATACAATCCCAGGGAGTGCTGGGCGTGAATATGCTCAAGATCGCAGACCATAAACCCGAGGTGCTTCAAAGAGTGATGAACAAGGTCATGGACCTGGCCCGGAAAGGCTCGCTAAAACCCTATATCGGGAAGGAATACCGGGCCGGGGAGATTGCCGAAGCACATGCCTTTCTTGAGAGCAGGAATTCCATTGGAAAGATCGTGCTGCATTGGTGACGGAGGGTTGAGGAGTTGAGGAGTTTAGAAGAAGTTTAGTAGTTTGAATATCAGATAATAAAACCTACGAGGTTTTTGAAAACCTCGTAGGTTTATCCCGGGGCGGAGGATTTATGGGTGTGTATAAATACATTCATAACTTGTTTCTTACCACTTTATTCTATGATTCATGTATTCTTTTCTCAATATATTCTTCATTGTATTCCATTCCTCCCTTATAGTTTTTAACCTGTTTGGGTGGATCTGGAAACCGCTACGTAAGGCCAACCTTGTTGCTTTAATACTCACATTGGGATCCTGGATTTTCCTTGGAATATTCTATGGATTCGGGTATTGTCCCTGCACCGACTGGCACTACCGGGTACTTGGGAAGCTCGGTGCCACAGGTTTACCCGATTCCTATATTCAATACCTTATTGGAACCTTTACAAACCTGAATGTGAGTCAGTCGCTTACAGATGCTTTTACTTTATCCGGTCTGCTAGTAGCTCTGGCATGTTCTGTGTATGTAAACGTAATCGCCAGGCGGTTCTCCGGCTTTATATTTGGAAGGGGCAACGCCCCGTAATGTGACAGCTCAGGGTGCAGTGAAACGAAACCCTGAGTCAGGGAATTAATATTTGAAATAAGCCCTGAAAGGGCGACACAATCACGAAAGAAAAATTATTAATCCCATATGCAGCGTTCGTCAGAATTGGTGGAAATGTATATATTTGAGCTAAAGAATGATTCAATAACAGATACATTGATCATCATGAAATTTACAAGCGTCTTTTTATTTTTGTTATTAATAACGGTTTCTATGTGTGCACAACAATCTTTCCATGATTTTAGGGTAACCACCCTTGAGGGGGAACCATTCGACTTTCAGCAATTAAAGGGCAAGAAAGTTCTTGTAGTAAATACAGCCTCAAAATGCGGATATACACCCCAGTATGAGGATCTTCAGAAGTTGTATGAACAATACGGGGGGGACCGGTTTGTAGTGATCGGGTTTCCTGCAAATAATTTCATGAAGCAGGAACCGGGCAGCAATAAGGAGATCAGGGAGTTTTGTACAAAAAACTACGGGGTAACATTTCCCATGATGGAAAAGATCTCGGTAAGGGGCGATGATATGCACCCTTTATACAAGTGGCTTACCAGTAAGGAACTGAATGGGGTGATGGATTCAAAGGTGAAATGGAATTTTCAGAAGTACCTCATAAATGAAGAGGGGCACCTGGTGGCTATAGCCTATTCAAAGGAGAAGCCCACGTCTGACCGCATTGTTTCCTGGGTAACGGAAGAGTAGGGGAGTTGGCCTTCCGGAGTCCCGAAGGGTCCTGGAAGTGTTGATGGGAGAATTCGTCTGTCCACTAAGTGTGGGAATGTGTGCAGGCAAGCTGGGCTGACGAATAAGGATAACGTTCTGCTTTTTAAGCTTCTGCCTTCTTGCCTGTGCCCGTCAGGCCGGTAATTCAGCCGCTTAGCGCTTTTGAAGCGCTTAGCGGCTTTGCAAATTTTGATTACGGCCAGGGGATCTGTACTAATGCGGAGTTATTACTTGCCCCTTATCACTTGTTGGGTGTCCATCTAATTACCGTTTCCTAACCTCCAGGTCTTCAGGTATGGGAATGATCAATTCCATCATGCCTTTGAAATCCCCTTCTTCATACCAGGGGGTTTGGTGGATGAGTTTTTTTACCCCATTTTTATCGGTGATGTATGTCTGGCCGGTGTGCGTTTCCAATTGCTCCTTCAGGATTGTCCTGGACGGTTCTGGATGACAATCCAACAGGTTGGACCCGAGTAAAGCAGAGCCGCCATCCTTGCTGAATGTTTTAACGGATTCGGGATTCATATACAACATGGTTCCCTCTGCATCACAAACAGTCATTGTAACAGGTAGGTATTCAGCCCAGTTCTTAATCATAGGATATGTTTTATGAATTGAAATAATGACAGGAACAGATATGATTACAGTTGATTATTATTAAGTTCCAGCCATGCAGCATCAAAACTTCTTTCAATACCTCCTCCCTGCCATTCTTCGGCACCTGGAATTTCCTTATACTTCTTCAGATCGTCCAGACTTAGCCCGGCCTTTTTCTTTTTTGTCACGAAAGCCAGTAGCTTCGTAAGATAATTCTGCATGGCTTTGATATCATCCAAATTTCCGGTTACAGAGAACGATTCCCCTGAATGTCCGAAAATAAACTGTGTGTCCCTGTTAAAATAGTTACCCGTTTTTTCCAGTACGGCTATCCAGTTCTTAATGGAAGCACCGGCACCGGTATCGATATAAGGGAAGCGCCTGTTAAAAATAAGGTCTCCCATGTGCACAATATTGGCATTTTCAAAATGTATCAATGAATCGCCATCCGTGTGGGCTTTCCCCCAATAATAAAGACGGATATTTTCAGTTCCAACCGATTCAGACCATCCGGTTTCATACAGTGTATCGGGATACAACTGTGCATCTTCAGTGTCTCTTGATTTGGCACTATTCATCTGATTCTTTTTGGAATTCTTGTGGGCTGCAATTTTCCCGGCAATACCCTTAAATGCAATATTCCCACCCGTATGGTCGCCGTGGTGATGTGTATTGTACAGGGTGGTGATCTCCCGGTCTGACCTGGATTGAAGTTCCTTAATAAGGTGACCGGCCTGTTTGGGATATTGTGCATCCACAACCACAATGCCATCTTTGGAGATCATCCAGCCAATGGTGCCCCCGCGTTCAGTAAAATATCCAACACCTTTGCGAAGGGAGTTCATGGAGTAAGCTTGTTTGCTTTGGAGAAATAATGCGGCCAGTGTGTTTTGCCAGGGCAGGATTGCTGCTCCGGACAGCAATCCTGCAGCTTTCAGAAAGGTTCGCCTGTCTTTCATAAGATGTTATTGTTAATTACCAATCTTAAATATAGTAAATGTCTTGAATGTGAAAGATGATTTTGCGGAATATAGAAGTTTTAATAATTTATATCTTTAGACTCAATTGATGCGGTGATGGAGGTATATTCAACAGCATGCCCGAGAAACTGTTACAGCACCTGTTCTTTCAGGGTTTTTGTTGAGAATGGGAGGATCGTGAATTTTGAACCCCATCCCGGGAACAGGGCCACTCCTGAGGGGATGTGTTTAAAAGGCCTCAGTTATAAGGAAAAGGTGGAATCTCCCGACCGCATTCTACACCCGCTTGTGAAAAATCATAAGGGGAGGGTTGACCGGATTAGCTGGGATGAGGCCTTTGCAATCCTCACTGAGCGACTGGGTTTTTTCAGGGAGGCCTATGGTCCGCATTCCATCCTTTTCTACGAATCAAGCGGGATGTCAGGACTTCTGAATGAAATATCCACAACTTTCTGGAAACTGTTTGGAGGGGCAACAACCACCTATGGAAACCTTTGCTGGCCGGCCGGACTTGAAGCCATACGCCTGACCCTGGGTGAGAATAAACACAACGCTCCCTGGGATCTGGCCAATTCAAGACTCATTATTATGTGGGGTAAAAATGCCGTTGAAACGAATATTCAGGAATCCATTCCTCTTGAGGCAGCTCTTGATGCAGGCGCTGAACTGATCGTTATTGATCCCAGACGCACACCTACGGCGGAAAAAGCAAGCCTGTTGATCCGTCCAAAACCCGGAAGTGACGGAGCGTTGGCCCTGGGTGTTGCCCGGATACTGGTTGAGGAAGACCTGATTGACCATTCATTTATTTCAAAACATGTTGTGGGATTTGAAGCCTTTAAAGAAAGCCTTGGTTCATACACACTCCAACATGTTGAAAGAATAACCGGGATTCCGGGACACACTGTTGCCCGGCTGGCCCGGTTGACCGGTACGGTTAAACCAATGACCATACTTCCCGGATTTGGCATGCAACGATACACTAACGGAGGCCAAACTATCAGGTGCCTCCTGAGTTTGCAGATCCTTACCGGGAATATCGGAAAACCCGGCGCCTGTTTTCATTATGCCAATCTTCAAAGTTATATTTTTGATGCTGTCAAAGAGCCTGTGTCATATTATCCTGAGGATGACGGACCGGGAAACTTCAGAAGGACGGTTTCCAAAGCTGCCCTGGGCAGGGACATGTTGGCACAAAAAGACCCTGAGCTGAAGATGATCTGGGTTGAACGGGGCAATCCCCTTACCCAGAATCCCGACACCAATTCCATTATTAAAGCTTTTGATAAACTGGAATTTAAAGTCGTAGTGGAGCAGTTCCTGACAGATACAGCCCTTAAAGCCGATCTGATCCTGCCGGCCAAAACCATGTTTGAGCAAACTGATATCATAGGATCATACTGGAATCCATATGTTCAACTAAAGCAAAAAGTTATTGAACCACCGGAGGAAGTTAAGCCTGAAACTGAAATTTACAGGCAGCTTGCCATTCGGATAGGATTTGCTGATGAGGTCATCGCCTCTCATTTTCCTGAGAATACGGATGATGCCATTGAGGCCTGGTTGAAAAAGCGCACTTCAGGGCATTTATGGATTGATTTTGAGTCCCTGAAAGAGGGTCCCGTTATTCCTCCCGGTCATCAGGAGGTGGCTTTCCATGACCTGGTTTTTTCCACTCCATCCGGTAAGATTGAGTTGTACTCAGAGAGGGCGGAAGATATGTGGAAGGTGGATCCACTTCCTTCCTATTCGGAGCCTGAAGCATTTGCTTCCCTGTCATCAGATACGGAATGGTTTTGTTTCCTGACCCCAAATTCAAAGAACAGGATCCATTCCCAGTTTGGCAATCTTAATACCATCAGACAGTTTGATCCTGAACCTTTACTGGAGATGAATATTGATGATGCCCTGAGGCTTGGTCTGGAAGATGGAGACAAAGTATGCCTTAGCAATGAGCATGGTGCTTTGAACATCAGGATCACATTGAATGCAGGGATATTAAGCAAGTGTGTTTCTTTGGCTAACGGGTGGTGGCTGAATGAGGGCGGCGGAGGCAATTTGTTATCAGCCCAGCGGGAAACAGATATGGGCCACGGAACAGCCTTTCATGATAATCTGGTAAGAATAACGGTGATTGATGAATAACAGACCGGTATGAAGGTTTTTTTATTTGATACAAACAAATGCGTAGGTTGTCATGCCTGTGTGGTTGCCTGTGGACTGGAGAACAATGTGCCACCTGAAAAAGAAGCGTGGCGGATGGTTCTCGAAGGCAATAAGGGTCTGTGGCCCCGGTATGACCAGTACCATTTGTCTTTAGCCTGTAATCATTGTGAGGAGCCTGCCTGCCTGAATGCCTGTCCGGCCGGCGCCTATTCAATGGATGATGACACCGGTGCTGTTGTGCTGAATCATGACCGGTGCATAGGTTGCCGCTATTGTACATGGGCCTGTCCGTATGATGCTCCGAAATACGATCCATCTTCGGGAACCATTGATAAATGTACCTTTTGTATTTCCCGCATCAATAATTCGGGCAAGCCGGCCTGTGCTGTAAATTGCCCCACAGCAGCTTTGGAGTATGGTATTGTGGATGAGGAGGATGGAAATACCACAGCTGGAGGCTTCCCCTTAAGTGATTTAAAACCGCGGATCAGGTTCAGAAACTCCCGGAAGAAACAACCCCTGAAGATTGAACCGGCCCCGGTAATTCCGGATGGTGCCGGGCAATTCCCGGAACGATTTAAATCTCCCGATCCGAAAATTCACTTTGGGGATGAATGGAGCCTGTGGGCCTTTACTTTGTTAGCACCCATTTTGACTGGATTATATGCAGGAGTAATTTCCGGTTACCTGATCATACATCCTTCACTTTATACCACCCTTGTTTTGGTTTCTCTGATGCTGAGCGTCATGCACCTGGGCAGGAAGTTAAGAATATTACATGCTTTCAGGAATATTGAATCATCATGGTTGAGCCGGGAGATATTTTTGTTCACACTGTTTGGGGTCCTTTCTGTGGCTTATTTGTTTTTTTTTACCGCATCCCTGGTTTTGGGCATGGCGGGACTTTTAGTTGGACTGGCATTTCTTTTTGCTACTGACCGGGTATATAAATTCTTTGAAAACGGGACTGACCATAACAGTTCATCTGTACTTCTGACCGGTTTGCTCTGGATAAGTGTTGTGGTTCAGGAACCCCTTCCGGTACTTTTCATTATGGCTGTCAAATTTATTTTATATGTATGGCGAAAGACAGGCAGGTTGAATACCGGGGATGTTCTGTCGATCATGGTTTCTACCCTGAGAGTGTTCTTATTGGCTGTTGTTCCGGTTTTAATGTATTTGTTTTTGGAAATTCCTTTTGTTTATATTTTTATTCCCCTATTTGCAGGTGAGGTGATTGATCGCTATGAGTTTTATACAGAACACTATATTCAGAGTCCGTCAAGGCAGGTTTTTATTGAAAAACACAAGCATATGAATAAAAATGAATTCCATTGATCCGTCGGACCGCTGCTGGCAGACGGATCATCCGCGCAGGGGCCTGGCTTGCCAGGGTTCAGCCGCTCAGTTCAGCCCGGCCGCTTAGCGCTTTCAAAGCGCTAAGCGGTTTTTCCTGGGTGTGGCTCAGTAACTCCGCGACTTGCTTCAGAAAAAGCATTCCGTTACTGCGGCCCGTATCTGACAATATGCATCCGCCTGATTCATTCACGGGACGTTGGTTTATTACAAGCCCTGCCTACCGGCAGGCAGGGAGGAGAGATGAGAGGTGAGAGATGAGAGGTTTCCACTTACGCCAAAGGCTACGACGGACAAGGAGAGTTTGGCTGATCGTCGTACCGCTAAGCGGGGGCTGGTGTGAGTGCAAGCCGGTCCGACGAATAATGGAGGTAGGTGTCCGACCATAGGGAGGTCCTGGAAGAGTTGATGGATTGATGGGTTGAAGCCATGAATGATCTTTCAAATTCCAAATTCCAAACACCAGGAATTAAATACTTATGAAATTTTTGTGAGATCCTGAACCCCCGTCCAACTGCGTTGGCCGGGTTTCAGGATGACGCTCTTTATTAGGCGCCAAGCGCCTTACATGTTCTTGAAAAAGCCTGCCATGATATTCATCATCAGGGATCTCCGACCTTTCAGGGCTTGTTTCAAATATTAATTCCCTGGCTCAGGGTTTCGTTTCACTGCACCCTGAGCTGTCACATTACGGGGCGTTGCCCCTTCAGAAAATAAAAGCCGGAGAACTGCCCGGAATTTTTTGCGATACTGATATTCCATGGCAAGGGAAATTTCTTTATTTTTGATTTTGTCCGGACAACAATGTTTAATTAATATGAAAAAAGTAAATACCCGTAAAATGCCCATTTACCGCGATGCGGGCTTTTTCCTGAAAAGTGCCAATGAAACCAAAAAGGCTTTTGCCGAAGAACTGGCCCATCCCAGGGATCCCGGCCGGTATATATATTCGAGGTACAGGAATCCAACCGTGGCAGCAACAGAGGAACATATTATGCAACTGGAGGATTCAAACTGGGCCCTGCTTACCCAATCGGGAATGGCCGCCATTGATATGGCTCTTTCTATTTTCCAGAAGGGCAGTAAAAAGAGAAATTGGTTGTTTTTCAGCGATATTTATGGAGGAACCAATTCTTTTATTGATAAGATTCTGATTAAGAAAAGAGATTTAAATATTTACAGGTTTCATCCGGATAATGGGCATTATAACCTGGAATCTTTGGAAAAAACCATTAAAGAATTAAATCCGGAATTGCTTTATTTTGAAGTGATCTCCAATCCAATGCTGATTGTTGCAGATGCTTCAGAAATTATTCGCCTGGCCGGGGATGCTGACTGCAGGGTCATCATTGACAATACATTTTCAACCCCGGTTCTTTGCAAGCCTTTACATCTGGGGGCCGACCTGGTGGTACACAGTGCCACCAAGTATTTATCGGGGCATGGGAACATAACGGCCGGGGTGCTTTGTGGGAATGATGAGTTCCTTATGCAAAAAGCCATCGAATACCGGAAGCTTGTGGGACATATGTTATCACCGGATGATGCAGCACGTCTGGATGACCAGCTTAAAACTTTTGAGATCCGTTTTCAAACCCAAATAAATAATGCAGAAGAGATTGCGGAAGCACTCCGGGACCACCCCATGATCAACATGGTGCTATACCCCGGACTTAAAAACCATGCCACACACAGCATTGCTGTTTCGCATTTTAATGGAGTTGGTTTCGGAGCCATGATCACATTTGAGATTAAGGGAAAAGATAAGACAGAACAAAGGGTCCGGCTGGATGCATTTATTGAGCGTGTTTCAGACCATTTTCCCCTGGTCCCGTCGTTGGGGGATGTTGAAACAACCGTATTGCCTGTTGAAGCGGTCTGGGGAGAAAAATATCCTTTTCCTGGTATGATAAGGCTTTCAACGGGGATTGAAGATACCGGATACATTAAGGACATCCTCCTCAATGCATTGGATTTTTAAACTGCCCGGCGGTTCGTGGTTTCCTGAGTGATAATTGCGTATTAAACACCCACCTAATGGTTGGGGGTTGTCAATTATCTTTTAAATTTGTCGGAGCTATTTTTTGGAAATGCTATGAAAATGAACTTCGTATTTGGAAAAACTAGTGTGCACACTAGCATAACTAAAGCAGCACAAACATATGGATAATCCAAGGGGATTTGCCAGCGACAACAATTCCGGTGTCCATCCGGAGATCTTTAAGGCCATGATGAGTGCGAACCAGGGCCATACCATTGGTTATGGTGACGATGTCTATACTTCACGGGCCGTCCGGAAAATGAAAAGGGTGTTTGGGGAAGATGCAGATATCTATTTTGTGTTTATAGGTACGGCAGCAAACGTCCTGGGATTGGATGCTGTTACAAAGCCGTACAACTCAATTATATGTGCAGAAACTTCGCATATTCATGAAGATGAGTGTGGTGCACCGGAACGCTGGACCGGATGCAAATTGCTCCCGGTTCGAACACCTGATGGTAAACTTACCATTGAAGGTATTAAGAAGCACATGTATGGAATCGACTTTGAGCACCATTCTCAGCCCAGGGTTGTTTCCATCACGCAATCTACAGAAATGGGTAGCGTATATATCCCTTCGGAAATCCGGGAACTGTCAGATTATGCTCATGAATCAGGGATGTTGTTGCATATGGACGGGGCCCGGATCAGTAATGCAGCCGTCCATCTCAATAAAGGATTCAGGGAAATAACCGTTGATTCGGGAGTAGATGTATTATCCTTCGGCGGAACCAAAAACGGTTTGATGTACGGTGAAGCGGTTGTGTTCTTCAATAAAGACCTTTCAGAGGATTTTAAATACATCAGGAAACAGGGAATGCAGCTTGCTTCAAAAATGCGGTTTATTGCAACCCAGTTCGAGCGCTTTCTGGATGAAGACATCTGGCTCAGGAATGCGCAACATGCCAACCGGATGGCAAAACTTCTTGAGCAGGAAGTGAAGGGTGTTCCGGGAGTGAGAATTACTCAAAAAGTACAATCAAATGCCGTCTTTGCTGAAATTCCGAAGGATGGGATACCGGCATTACAGGAAGCATACTTCTTTTATATCTGGGATGAAGGTAAGGGAGAGGTCCGCTGGATGTGTTCCTACGATACTACCGAGGAAGATGTTAAAAAGTTTGCTTCCATTCTAAAAGAAACCATTACCATAAGATAAAATGATGAGGTTTATATCGATTTTTATTCTGACTGCCCTGGCCGGTTGTTCGGCAACAGCTCAGATTAAGATACCGGAAGTGTATTCCAATATGGGGATTGAAGGGGAAAAGCAATTGTATCTTGAAGTGCAGGGTGTTAAACTGCCTGCACTTAAGTTTCAGCCCTTTTATACGCTTACGGGTGCCATTGGGAATCCGGCCGGTACCGGTACGGGCATCGGCTTCGATTTTCAGGATGCGGGTTTAAACGGCGTACTTTACTACGGATTCATTCACTATAAGGACTCAAAACATCCGCTGCCGGTATATTTCTATAGCTTCGCCCCAATTAAGGAAGGTAAAGCGTCTATTGATATATCTGGCAATCTTTCAGGAAGGTACGATATGATCGGGTGGGAGAAATCAGGACAGGGTACCATTGGGTACAGGCTTGTGAACGATCACGGAGGCATCATTTATGATGGAAAGATTGGATTTAACGGGACCGGCCCGTTTAAAATTGCCAATACCATCATTGAAGGACCTTTTATCAACCTCCTGAAACCGGATGGCGCCACCATAAGTTTTCAGACAAACAAAAAAATCAGGGCCGGGATTGAGGTTAACGGAAAAATTTTCAAGGACAAGAAACCTTCCCTGTATCATCATCTGGAAATTTCAGATCTGGACCCCGACAGGATCTATTCCTATACTGTTTTGTATGATGGCATCAACCAGACATATTCGTTCAGAACTGCTCCGGAACCAGGATCCAGAAAACCCTTTACCTTCGCATATGCAAGTGATTCCAGAACCGGACAGGGTGGGGGTGAACGTGATGTGTATGGCGTCAATGCTTACATCATGAAAAAGATCATGGCTGCGACCCTGCACTATGAATCCCGGTTTTTTCAATTTACCGGCGACCTGATCAATGGCTACCTGACGGATAAGGATGAGATGGACCTTCAGTATGCAAACTGGAAACGTTCGGTGGAAGCATTCTGGCACCACATTCCTTTGTATGTTGGCATGGGCAACCATGAGGCGTTGAGCTATGAATTTTATGATACTACACGGAACCGCCGGTTTTCAGTTGACCGCTTCCCGTTCGGGACGGAATCTTCCGAAGCGGTATTCAGGGATCATTTCCATATGCCTGTGAACGGACCTGAAAGTGAAGATGGCGCTTATTATGATCCAAATCCCGGAAAAACAGATTTTCCGTCCTATAAGGAATCCGTTTACTACTATATCTATGACAATGTGGCTGTTATTGTTTTGAATTCAGATTATTTTTATGCCCCTTCACTCAGGTGGTATTATGCAACCGGCGGAAACTTACATGGCTATATATTGGATCAGCAACTGTCCTGGCTTGAAGAAACACTTGGAATCCTGGAGCAGGATGGAGATATTGACCACATTTTTGTGACCCAGCATACTCCGGCGTTTCCAAATGGCGGACATGTCCAGGATGATATGTGGTATGGTGGCCAGAACCAATACCGGCCTTATATAGCCGGTAAGCATCTCAGGAAAGGCATCATTGAAAGACGGGATGAATTTTTGGATCTCCTGGTAAATAAAAGCAGCAAGGTAGTGGCCATGTTGACCGGAGATGAACATAACTATAACCGGATGAAAATTGACAGTTCGGTGGTCATTTATCCTGAGCCCTGGTTTCTGGATAAACTGTTAGTTTCAAGACCTATCTGGCAGATCAATAACGGGGCTGCCGGAGCCCCCTATTATGCCCAGGAACAAACACCATGGATCCAACATGTTCAGGGATTCACCACACAAAATGCCCTGGTGTTGATACATGTAAACGGTAAAGAAGTCAGACTGGAAGTCATCAATCCCGACACTTTGGAAACCATTGATGAAGCTGTTTTAAGGGAATAAAACAGTAAATACAGGGAAATATGCGGTCGCAATAAAAGTATCAGGGAAGCAATAAAGAACTATCTCCGTAACTCAGAAACCGGAATTGGTTTTTAAGGGCGTAGCTGTACACCGTTTTCCAGTCGTCTCCGATAAAAGCAGCGATCAACAGTAAAAGGGTGCTTTTTGGGAGATGGTAGTTTGTGAGAAGTCCTTT
>CAYOFK010000081.1:0-13804 GCA_964403185.1 uncultured Rikenellaceae bacterium
TCTTCGTCCGCCGAAGTTTTAACGAAGGCGGAAAACTTCGCCTCAGCCTATATCCTTCGGACCGCGGAAAGCGGGCCGAAGGAGTGTTATGATTTTGGTACCCGGCTTTATCAATCCCCCTACTATTGCCTTTGTGCACCAGGCTGCCATGCCTGCTGCGCCTTCGCGTAGCCGCTTCGGCAGAGCAAGGCCGGGCAGGCGGGAAGCCTGATGTTTTGCGGATACAGCTATAATGATAAAGATTTTATCTGCCTTATATACAGCCAGATTCGTAATATCATTCGAAAAATATTAAACCGGAGTAAGGGTAATGGCTTTTTCATGTGTTCTATTGTTGAAAGCATGTTAATATGAACATTTTGAAAACGAGTATTAATCCATAAAATTTTAAAATCATGAAAAAGTTGAATGTTTTATTTTTAGCCTTTTTTGCCTTTTTTCTTTTGTTCTTTGCGTCCTGCCAGAAGGATGAAACACCGGATCTGCGGGACAACGACATTCTGCCGGATAAATTTAAGGTAGAAATTACGAAATCGTTAAGTTACGACAAGTCCACCCTTAAGAGTGCCATGATAGACACCCTGAAAGGGAGTGAAATTTACCACCACCTTGGAACCTTTATACATGTTGGAGAAGCCGGCGCTGAAATTGTTGAGGATGTAATAAACGCCATACGGGTACACCAGATCAACCGGCCCATGTCGTTCTCATTTGAGAGTGAAGACGACGGACGCGTGAAGAATGCTGTCGTTATTGCTGAATCAGTGTTTGATAACCAGCAATGGGAATTCCAGATGACCATTACAGATGCAGACTCTGAAGGCAATGAAGACGGTGGAAAGGCCATTCAGATCTTCTGGAACAGGTTCCCGATAAAGGGTATAGCTATAATGAAGCCTTATAACATAGATCGCAGTGAGAATGCGGATTATCCTGAGGTCATGTACCGGGTGGATTACAGCGAAGGCCGTGAACATGGCTATGATGCCGAAATGCTTGTTTATGCCGCACATCTTCCGGTGGCAGATCCTCTTGAAGATCCTTATTCTATGAGCGCGCTGAAAATGTTTGCCGGCCAAAAGGGCAATGTGGTGGATGTTTATGGCAACTCAGATCATCCAAATGCCATATTGCTGGCAGGGAATGCAGGATTCACATATTCCTTCATTGCTTCCGGGGATAACAATACTGATCTGGGAGTTGCAGAGGTTGGACTGCCACCCAGCAACCTTGATCAGCCAGCCAGAAATATTCTTCTGGGGTACTATTCCATAAGAAATGTTTTGACCCGTGAAATTTATGAAGTATGGCCGAACATAGATGAGGGAAGTGTTGAGGCTTTTCTCTACAATGCATCCGCCCCGGGTTATTTTGATAGTAATGGATTTGTATCAGGAGGCACAGCCCCGGGTTCCGGATATGGTTCCCTGGTCTCCAGGTTGCCGTTCCTGAGTCCATATAATCCCAAAGAAATCACCAATCTGGATATTGCTTTCAAAGAATGATCCCAGATCAGTGATGACTTTCCAGGAACCCTGACCCTTGTGTGTCAGGGTTTTTTTATATCCGGCTTCCGGAATCACGGTTTTGTCACGGATTTTGCAGGCCATCACACAAGGCCTCTACCGTCAAAATCAGCGCCAAAACCTGCTGGTTGGTTGCCTCATACCCCGGGTTGCATCCTCCTTCACTCCGTTCAGTCGGATTTACCCGGGGCTATCCACATTCAACCACGTCGTGGTTGTTTTCCTCCACTCCTGAAAAGGATGACACGGAAGTCTGATTGATGGCCGCATCCAGCTCCAACGGAGCAAAAGAAAATAGGGGGCTGTCTCAGAAGCCCATTTATCATTCGGTATGAATCTTAAAACTCGGTCCTGACGGACCGATAAACGAACGAGGACGTTCGTTCTACGGATAAATCCTCATGCGCTTTGCAAAAAACCCCTGAAATGTCTACTTTTAAAAGTAAAGAAAGTACCATATCTAATAACATAGACCCATTATGGCGGGATTCAGAAAAATACACCTGATCACGCTCCTGGTAATCCTGCTCCTGGTTTATATTTCCTATACACAGTTCAGGAAAAATGCCCCGTTCCGGGAACCGGCGTATAATATTGTGTTCATCGGTGTGGACGACCTGCGTCCGGAACTTCCGGTTTACGGAAAGGAACATATCATTGCTCCGAATATGGACCGTCTGGCTTCTGCCGGATTGGTTTTCAACAGGGCGTACTGTCAGATGGCCGTGTGCAATCCGTCACGGATAAGCCTGATGACCGGGTTACGGCCCGATTCCACAAGGATTTTTAATAATGGAACCCACCTGAGGGAAACCCTTCCGGATATCCGGACCCTTCCGCAGTTTTTTAAGGAACATGGCTATTATAGTGTTGGGATCGGGAAGCTGTACCACGGTTTGCTGAACGACACCCTGTCATGGAGTGAACCCTGGTGGATCCCGTACGATTTCCAGAAAAACAGGGGCTATGTTCTGGATCAGAATAAGGGAATTGCTAAAGGCAACCGGGGCCGCGGATATCCCTGTGAAGCGGCCGACACAAATGACCTTGCCTACCCGGACGGAATGATCGCTGAAAGAGCAGTCGGGAAACTTGAGGAATTGAAAAATAACCAACCTTTTTTCCTTGGGGTGGGCTTTCATAAACCACACCTGCCTTTTGCAGTTCCGGAAAAATACTGGGATCTGTATGCCCCGGGGACCATACAGCCGTCCGAGATCCTGGAACCACCCGAAGGAGCTCCGGCTTTTGCCGGGACTAACTGGGGCGAATTAAGAAACTATGCGGGCGTTCCGAAAACGGGACCTGTTTCAGATTCATTAGCCATAAAGTTGATTCATGGATACCGGGCCTCTGTATCGTATGTGGATGCCCAGATTGGTCGTTTACTTGACGCCCTGGAATCATCTGGCCTTCAGGATAATACTATTATTGTCCTGTGGGGTGATCATGGGTGGAAGCTGGGAGAATACGGTAGCTGGTGTAAGCATACCAACTATGAATTTGATACACGGACCGTATTGATCATTTCCGGACCGGGAATGAAAATGAGAGGAAGAAAATCAGATGCTTTGGTTGAACTCGTTGATATCTATCCCACACTTGTCGATCTTGCCGGATTGAAGTTGCCCCGGCATTTACAGGGAGTGAGTTTGGTGCCATTACTAAAGGCCCCCGATATACCATGGAATCCGTTGGCAATCAGTCAATATCCAAGGGGTAAGCTCATGGGATACAGTTACAGGACAGAAAAATACCGGCTGGTGGTATGGAAAGATAAAAACCAGGAGATTCAGTACAGGGAACTATACGATCACCGGGTCGACTCTTTTGAAACAAAAAATCTGGCAGGTATTCCTGGTAACGAGCGGATTATTGAGGAAATTCTTAACCTGGTGCAGCAATAGCTGTGAATGCTGTTTGAGGGAAATTCGTCAGCATCCGTGAATTAATATTTCTTTGCCACGAATGCACTAATTTAAAACGAATACACTAATAAACCAGCTATCTTTGATGCATGAAAACTTTTAATTTCTTATTGCTGGTATTCATAATTTCAGCATCCGGATGTAAGAACAGGCCGGCAAAGGAGGTGCACACTGCAGACAACATCTACACCAGAACAGAGCAAGCGGTGGAAACCGGAAAGACCATCATGGAGGAAGCATCCTTATTTGACCGGCAATGGTTGTTGCTGGAAATAGACAACCTGGATGCTGAGATCACCAAAGAGATATGGATCCGCTTTGACTCAGGCGGGGAAGGCAGGTTTCAGGGGTTTTCAAGTTGTAACAGTTTTTTTGGGAATTATGAGCTGGATGGCAGCATTTTGAAAATGAGCGACATAGCCTCAACAAAAAAAATGTGTCTGGATATTAATCTGGAAGACCTTTTTTATAAAAACCTGGCCAACACCATCCGGTTTGAGCTGCCTGAAAACCGGCTCATCCTGATTGATCACCAGGGCGACCGCATGGTGTTTACAGAAACTGAGATTGGCAACAACAGACTTTAATCCTCAGCGGGTTTTGGTCATGGATGACGGTACGCAGACCACATAATTTGCTGTATTCAAATTTTCTTCCTCAAGTTCATTGATATCCTCCTGCTGCACATTGGTGATGGTCAGGATCTTCAGGTTTGGATGTTCCTGCCGGATATGCCAGATAATGCCTTCAAAGTTATCGGAGTGGTAGCGTCCGTTGTAATGGATGATGAGTTTTCCGGGTTCCCAGTATTGCATTGTGTAATATGCCATAGTTGCATCTTTAATGGCCTGGGATTTAGGAAAATTTTCATTAACATGATCACTCATTTCGCCCATTTCCAGCATGGCCTTATAGCATTCAACTTCAGGATCGTAGCTGATCGGCAATGGGGGTAAAAAGCTTTTGGATTCATTTGAAAGGCTGTCCAGGGCTTCCAGTCCCCGCTTATGAACGAGGGATGCATAGCGCCGTGGTACATTGGAGGCCACAAAAGTAAGTCCATTGTCCATGGCAAATTTAACCAGTGGTTTGTAATCCGTTTTATAATTGGGCCAGATTCGTGCCTCCGACTCAAAGCTCTTCTCAGAGATCTGTCCCAGAAGATATTCATTAAGGATGACCTGGTTGTCGCGCTCAAACATTTCGGCAGCCAGAATTAAACTGTCTCCGCGGGCGGCATAAAGATCTTTTGTAATCTCAAGTTCCATCCAGTGCCCTATGGGATTGTCGTGTAATTCCCCAAAAAATACCAGGTCTGCGGCAGCCAGTTCCTTCATCATCTTCTCATACTTGACCGGTTTGCCTTTACCTGTAAACAGATTATAGGCGGGTTTGTCCGTCTTAAAAGCAGAGCTGATAAAAACAATAATAACTAACAGGTAATGGATCTTTTTCATCTGTATTTAATATTCAATGGTTTAAAAACTGATATTATCGAGCCCTGCACGGCTCCTGTTCGTTTCATAATGAATTATGAGTTCAAAAATCTTCGAGATGTACAAGCAGGATCTTTTTCTCTCCCTCCCGGAGGATATCAATCGAAACGGTTTGCCCGAATTTTAATTTTGACATCCGGGCCATATATTCATAGATGTCTGAAACGGACTTGCCATCAATTGCAGTGATCACATCTCCCTTTTGGATTCCGGCAAGACTGCCTGGTCCGCCCGGTGTCACCCCGTCTACTCCAAGGCCGCTTATTCCGGTTTGGGTAAAGCTCGGCATGATCCCCAGGCGCACACCGGACCGTCTCCGTCCGGTGGTTTGCTGCCTGGGCCCGGCTTCCCGGAAGACCAGGTTACTGTCCATGCCGGCCAGTTCAAAACTCAGATCATAAACGAAGTCGCTGAGTTTCTTGAGGCCGTCAAAGTGTACGTAATCGATCACATCATTTGGTGTATGGTAGTCTTCATGGGCTCCGGTTGAAAAAAAGAACACCGGAATGTCCTCAACATAAAATGAGGAATGGTCAGACGGGCCAAACCCGTTTGGCGACATGGCCAGTTTTAAGGCGTAGTTTTCAACAAGCCTGTTCAGCAATGTTTCACTCTCTGTTGAGGTCCCCGTACCTCCAACGGCCAGTTCACCCTTCTCATTCAGACGACCAACCATATCCACATTCACCATGGCGACGATGCGGTCCAGATTTATGGATGGATTCTGAGTGAAATATTTGGAGCCCAGCAAGCCCATTTCTTCGGCACCAAAGGCCATTACCAGGACACTTCGTTTTAGTTCTGAACGGTTGGCGGCCAGTTTCTCAGCTATCTCTATCACCGTTGCTGTGCCGGAGGCATTGTCATCAGCCCCGTTATGGACGGCCTCTTCACCAGGGGCACGGGATCCTGAATTGGCACCACCCATACCAAGGTGGTCGTAATGACCCCCAACAACTACCACATCATTTTTCAATATGGGATCGGATCCTTCCATGAATCCCAGTACATTCTGGGTATTCACCCTGACAAAGTTGATTTCTGAAGTACCACTGACCGTGGTCTCACAATCAAATGATGACGGGGCATGAGTGTCGTTTAAGATCTTTTCCAGACCGGCCAGGGTGTTTTCTGATTTCTCCAGGATCTTGTTGGCCAGGGTCCGGCTAATATGAAAGACCGGTATGCCTGAACTGGTACCAAGGCGGTCGACTTCAGGTTCTGTGATTTTGTCAGAGGCATCCAGTTCCTCTCCGGAAACCAATAGCACACCCGCAGCACCCTTGTCTTTGGCAGTTATAACTTTTGAGCGGTCCTGGGTGTAAGGAAGAAACCTGCTTTCATTATTGTCAGGCTCCGGATCTGCCCGGAGGACCAAAACCCATTGATCACCCACATCCACTCCTTCAAAATCATTCCATTTCAGGCCGGTTTCCTCGATATCAAATCCGTATCCGCAAAAAACCACATTTGCTTCAAGAGAGCCATTCGATGAATAACTGAGTGGGGTGAAATCCTTCATGACAGAAGCCTCCATGTCATCCACACTGATGGCATTGGACGGGCCGGCTTCCACTTCGGTAATGACTTCAAAATACTGAAATCCGTTATCTTCAAGCATGTCATATCCAAACATCCTGAACTGGTCGCGAATGTATTCTGCTGCCAGTTTCCCCTCCGGTGTTCCGGATCTCCTTCCCCTTAATGAATCTGATGCCAGGTAAGCAATGTGTTCATTTAATTCAACACTAGTGATCTCCGGGTTGTCAATCTGAATACGTTGGCAGGAGAACAATAATGCAAGGCCGCTTAGCAGAAATGTGGTTCTTTTTATCATTACTTTAAATTTACTGATTATAAACTCCGAATCGGGATGACAGGTCTATCCACTCCCTTTCATCTGAGATGGGTGTCAAAAATAGCAAAATTTATAATTTGTGCTTAATTTCCGGAAAGGAACTTATCAACGGCATTGAAAGCAGGGATATGCAAATTTCGTTTAAAAACCTTAACCATCTGGTCTCTGCCGGGTGAGAAAGGGAAAAAATCCTAAGAAAATTTCCTCATGTCTCAGGTTTTTAGTAACTTATTTAGCCCAACAACTTTTATCTGGTGACCCTTCAATTAAAGGGGCCATGGTCTGGCTGTTGAGGCTTACTGAAAACCTGAAATGAAACGGAATATTTTTCTTTTCTTTATTACCCAACTATTTGCCGCGTTTCTTATGCCCAACGGATTGGGACAGAAATTCATTCCCGAAGAGGTCATGCAATTCAGGAGTCCCTATTTAAAGAATTTACAGGCGGTTGGCTACACTTCCTCAGGAACTTTTATCGTTGCCGGCATGTTTGAAGATGAAATGGCCGTTAAGAATGTAAACGTCCTTTCCGGGGGACACGCAAGCCTTTTTATTGCCGCATTTGATACACTCGGTGAATGCAGTTGGATGAATTTCTTAGAATGCACCGGATATGCCGGGATCACAGATATTCACATCACCGGGGAACAGGACATTGTGATCATCGGATGGTTTACAGATTCCCTTAAAATTGGCAATCAATCATATACAGGGATCACAGGTTCCCAGGTATTTTGCATTGAAATTGACAATGGAGGTGCCATCAGAAATGTTTCCATTCTCCTGAAGGAATTTTCAGGAAGAGTGAAAACATTTTTTTGTGATACTCTGGGACAAATTACCCTTGGGGGCTTTTTTAACAGGCCGTTCATGCTGGAAGAAACACTTATGGTCCCAAAAGGGAAACAGGATGGATTGGTAATAAAATTCGACAAGAGCAAAAAGGCGGTTAAAACCATAATGGTGTCCGGAACCGGCCTGGTATCTGTTGAGGGAGTCCTCCGGAATAAGGAATATACCTCTGTTGCAGGGACATTTTCCAGAAAGCTGACCCTTGGCGATACTACCCTGCACTCGAAAGGCAGGAAAGATATTTTTTCTTTCAGGTTGAATGAAAAGCTGGAAGTTGACAGGATGCAATCATTTGGTTCTGTTAAGAATGATGATGTTAATGATTGTGCCACTGACGAGAAGGGGAATATCTACCTTACAGGTAGTGTCAACGGACCGGTTTTGTCTGTACCATCTGAGGGCTTTTATTCAGGAGGCAGTGATGTTTATCTTATGAAGCTTGATCCACTGCACAGGATGGATTGGCTGAAAATATGGGGCAGTAAATACAAAGATCAGGGCCTTTCTGTTGAAACGGATGGAAATAACCGGCTTTTCTTTTCCGGAGTGTATAAGAAGAGAATAATCTTTGACGGCGATACCCTTGAAAGTCCGCACCGCTATCCTGGTGGATTTCTTACCTGTCTTACGCAAGATGGCGACCTTCTGTGGACTCATAATTTCAAAAGTAATTCTGAAATTTACCCTGCCCTTCTTGGTTCAGATAAACAAGATCATATAGTTGTGGCCGGGGCCTTTCAGGATCAACTGTCAGTTAAGGACCTGAACCTGCAATCATTGATGAACCCTGATGGATTCCTGATCAATTACCTCGATCCCTGTTCTTTGCTTCATTTTAATCTTCCCGGGAAGGCTTTTATCTGCAAAGATGGTCAGGATACTCTGGAT
Source organism: uncultured Rikenellaceae bacterium (assembly GCA_964403185.1). GTDB lineage: Bacteria > Bacteroidota > Bacteroidia > Bacteroidales > VadinHA17 > CAYOFK01. The sequence continues at coordinate 8,549 of CAYOFK010000081.1, forward strand.
GCAGGGCCGGGTTACAGTTCCTATTTGTGGAATGACGGACTGGCCGATAGTCAAAGCATCATCATAAATGAACCCGGGCAATACCGGGTGAGGATTATTGACAGTTATGGTTGTCAGGCTTCAGATACCATCCATGTACAACTCGATTCTCTGATTGCCACCTATGAGGTTTCGCCGGAAATTATGCCGGAAGGAGGAAATGGAACCCTGAGAGTTATTGTACTTTCCGGCATACCGCCTTACAGAGTGACCTGGGATGATGGTTTTTCAGGACCCTATCGTGAAAACCTTTTTGGCGGATTCTACTTTTTTGAAGTTAAAGATTCGATTGGCTGCATTTACAATGAAGAAGTGTTTGTGGATCAATTGCAGGGAACAGGAATTCTGGATCTGCAGGCATTCCCGAACCCGATGAATGAATTCACCAGGATCGTCTTTTCATTACCGGATAATACCTGGATGGAACTTGCCGTATTTGATAACGCCGGAAGGAAAATTCAGATCATATTCTCAGGCAACTATCGAAAAGGAAGCCACACATTGCAGTGGCATGCTGAACAATTGAAGCCGGGGATTTACACCATTCGCCTGTCAACCATGAAAAATGCCGTGAATAAGAATATTTTAATAAGGAAATAGTGTATTAATAATGAGGATAAAGTCCAGCAAATACTTACACGCTGCTGTACTGGTCATAAGTATGTGGCATGTATTCCAGGAGGGAGTTGTTGCACAAAAGGCGTACCCTGGTTTAGACAGTTATAAACCTCCTTCGCCTGAGGCGAGTTCCATTGTGAAGAATGCTCAATTTCCGGTGAGCTACTATACGGGCACTCCAAATATCAGTATTCCTTTATGGAATGTGGAGGGGAGAAGGATACATGTTCCGGTCACTATTAATTATCATGCTTCAGGTATCAAGGTTGAAGATATTGCCGGCCGGGTAGGGCTGGGATGGAGTCTCAATGCAGGCGGCGCAGTCACCAGGGTGGTGAGAGGCATTGCTGATGATCTGCCGGGCGGACTCCTCACAAATAATGGAAATCAGCTTCCCGAACCTGGCGTGGATCCGGCCAATTTCGGGGCATGGGATATTCCTGGCAATACTGAAGATGAACAAATAGAGTATCTGAAAAATGCCGGCCTTCATAAAATTGATCTTGAAGCAGACATTTTTCATTTTAATATGAATGGCCGGTCCGGTTCATTTTTTTTCAATCCTGAGGGTGAGATTGTTTTACAGTCTGCTGCCAACATAAAAATATCATTCCTGAAAAACAGGGATCAGGAGATTGACTCCTGGAAGATCATAGATGAAAGTGGCATGGTCTACTCGTTCGGAACTCCTGATGCAACAGAACACACCATCCCGTATTCCCCTACCGCCGGCCAGGGCAAATCATGGGCTTCAACCTGGAATCTGACGGAGATCTCAGCCCCAAATAAAAACGACCGTGTTGCTTTCGAATATGAGGACTATTATAAAGAAGTGAAATATTCCGTACCTCAAAAGAAAACTTTAGGGGGAAGCCCTGAGTGGGAAACGATTTATAGTTTTCAGGAGCAACACATTGAGGGCAAGTATTTAAATAAAATAGTGTATGCAAGGGGTGAAATCCGGCTTCATACAACCACTGTTTTTCAGGATACTGATGCAATAATAAACGGATTGACAGAGATGTCAATCCACTATTCCGGTTCTGAAGAATACTACAAAGCATTCCGGTTCCACTATAGTTTTTTCCCCTCAGTGGGATGTGGTTCCCAGCAGGATTATCTTCCGCCATGCAGACGGCTTCGGCTGGATAAGGTGGTTGAGTATTCCGGTGATGGAAGAAATTCAAAACCACCTTACTGGTTCTTCTATGATGAAACGCCCTTGCCTCCCAGAGGGTCTTTTTCCAAAGATTATTGGGGCTATTATAATGGCGCTGATAACAACCATCTGGTTCCCTCAATAACACTGAGAAATTATCATAATCCCTTTGACATTCCACCAGGTTACAACCAAAACGGATCTTTTGATATTGACGAATTGGTGCGGGTGAATACTTTGATTCTGAACAGAAATGAAAAATCGTGGTCCTATGCAGGTGCAGACAGGAATCCCAATAGTGAAAAAATGCTGGCCGGCAGTTTAAGAAGAATTGTATATCCAACAGGTGGCTCCACCATAATTAATTATGAAAGCCATGATTTTGGATATTACAGCTTCCCTCAGCAATTTCGATGGTCTGTACATGAGGTTGAAAATGTAAATCAGTTTTCCACGATTGAAACTTCGGGCCGGCTGCACATCCCATTCGCACAATCTGTAAAAGCTTTGCCATTATTTTATATCAGAGAAGGGGGAATAAAAGATAAGGAAGTTGATGATCCGCCTTCAGACAGTTCATCGGTAATGATATCAGGTCCCATTTCTGGACCTGATGCATTGGATACCGTCTTTCAGTTTACTTATGCCAAAAGTACAGAAACCAAACCACCAACAGTTGGTGAGCATAGCATCTGGCTGATTAAAGGCGACTATATTGTGTATGCAAAAGCACACGACCGCGGGGACCTTACAAGGTTTATTGTGAAATACCACCCGGGCAGATACGACACTGTGGTAAGGATATTTTCAAAAACTTATGAAGCCGTGCCGGTTCAGACAAACAGCGAACATTACAACGATGGGAGCCGCTACGAAAAAGAAGATTTTATTCTGGATGAAATGGATTCGCCGGACGTATCCATAGCCTATACTTTTACTTCAGAAACTCACCCGGATCAAGTTTCTTCACAGAATCCCGGTGATCTCCGGTCACTGGTTAAGGTATTAAAAACCGGAGGTGATACGAGTGTTATTTTCAGGAGAGAATTTTCGGGCAACGAGGTTCGCTGGGACCCTGTAAGCAACCGTTGGATCCTGGATGGCAGCACTTCATTGATCCTGAATCCGGGTTCGTACAGTATTGAATTCAAACCCCGGATGGATTCGGAATTCGGATATATCCGGATAACATTTAACAAGGCTGTGGAAATACAAAACAGGGCAATTGCAGGTGGATTGAGAGTGAAAGAAATGCTTCAACTCGACAATGAAAGCGATACACTCACTCTCACCAGGTATGATTATACCGTTGAAGATAACGGGGAAGTGAGATCCTCAGGTGTTCTGATGCCATTTCCAGTGTATTATGACCTCCCGGACGAACTGTATTATTTAAGCTCGTCCGCTCTTAACCGGAATTTCATGCCATTAACTACTTATTCTTCAGGGAAATCCATATCCGGCACAACCAGCGGCTCCCATATTGGTTATCGAAAGGTGACTGTTTCGCAACCCGGTGCGGGAAGAACAGAATACAGGTTTAATACAGCCCTTGAGTTTCCTGACATTACTTCAGTGTACTTTCCTTATCCGCCGCCTGTGTCATACGACTGGAAACGGGGAATGTTGACTGAACAATCTTCATTCCGGGGGAATGGCGCCATACGCAGCACTAAAAGGATGACATATAATGAACATGACGGGTCCGGGTACCGGAAATTCATACCCTCCATGAAAGTTGTGCAGATACATCCGGATAATCCCGTTGCATGGGCCTATGCGAAGTACTATTTACCCGCCGGTTGGATACGGTTAGAGGAAGAATCTACTGAAAGTTTTGATTTACAGGGTGAAAGGCCAGTCATTCATCACATCACAACGGACTACAGTCCGGAACATCTGCAGATTACAGCAAAGACTTTTACCGGTAGTGACGGATCTGAAAGATCAACACAATATACTTATCCCCGGGATATTGACAATTCCAGCTCCGCTGAATCATTATTGATTAACCGGCACATGGTCAACAAAGTCATTCAAACGGAATCCTTTCATGATGGCATCCGGATTAAGGGTGACAGAACCAAATACGGGATTTTCAATGGAAGCATCGTTTTGCCTGAAATCCGGGAAAAACTTGAAGCTGCATTTTATACAGGATATGAATTTTATGACAGCTATGATATCTGGGGGAACCTGACGCAATTCCACAATATGGATAAAGTGCCGAAAAGCATGAATTGGGATGAGGAAGGTCTCAACCTGATGGCCGTAATTAATAACTCTGAATATTTTGATAATGTCCGGTCGTATCCGGAGGGAGCAAGAATTACTTCATATACCAATCACCCGTTTATGGGAATCACATCTGAAACAGATCCAAATGGAAACAGCCTGTATTACGAGTATGATCCGTTTGGCAGATTACAGGAAATCAGAAACGATGATAACCAGATTCTTCAATATACTGAATACAACCTGAAAAAATATTCCGGTGATACTGCACGGCCGGGATTCAATCAACCTCTTCTGATTTTTTCTGAACCTGCTGATGCTATTGAAGCACACTATGATACGATAACCCGAACCTGCGAACTTACACTCAGTGTATCCGGAGGAACCCTTGGTACTGAGGCCGGTTGGGTTTGGTATGTGGAAAACTGCGGTATAAAAAGAACCGGCGAAGGTCCGGCAATTACAGTGGCCCCTGCAGTTTCAACAAGGTATTATCTCAGGGCTGAGGGAAGCGCCAATAATACGCCTTGCGTAAGTAAAACAATTTACGTAAAGGATCCTCAATTTGTAGTGGTGCCTGATCTTATCCGTTTTTCAGAAACGGGGACCGCGGGTGAGCAATACCAGTCAGGAATCGATTATTCAGGATGTGATCCGGTTGATGTCTCCGTTGATGTTGCATGGTTGCAGGCAGTGCTTGAGAACGATTTCCGGCTGGTTATTAACTGCGATACCAATGACAGCTTTGAGGAGCGCATGGGGATCATTTCCCTGAAGCCGGGGATGGTTGATACGGTTATTACCGTGATACAGGAGGGCAGCAGGGAATTATTAATCGATCTTGAAGCAGTTCCAAAGTTTGCTGCAGAGGGTGATACCGTTTCGCTTCGGTGTTCCGTCCTTAGTGGCACACCTGATTTTACTTATATATGGGAGTGGAAAGTTGAGCCCGGCGGGGTGTGGGAGTTTTTAACTCAAACGGAAAACAGCCAGGCATTTTCCGACAGCATTGAGGTCGTTGCACCGGGCAGCGACCACCGGGTGCGTTGCCGCGTAAGATCCGGCAACCAGGAAAAGGAAGCTTCGTTGGTGATACGGATAACGGAATAATTGCAACAGGTCTGAAGTTCAAAAGTGCTAAAACCCATTCGGGGCTGTCTCAAAAGTCAGATTACATATCATTCCTGCGAAAGCAGGAATCCATA
>CAYOFK010000082.1:0-9898 GCA_964403185.1 uncultured Rikenellaceae bacterium
GGTTCGAGTCCAACCTGGGGAGCAAAAACCTTCCAATAAATGCATTCACGGTAGATTTTATTGTTTTATCTAATATCAGTGCCAGAACTCGAGCATCCCTGCATCCTGGCCCCTCCCTAAAATGATCCACAGGATCATTCCTTTACGGTCGGTCCGGTTCGAGTCCAACCTGGGGAGCCAAAGCCTCCGATCAAACCACTGTTAATTTGGCAATCGCCAGGATAATCCTCCTCCAATAAAATTCATTGTGTGATTCAGGCCGGTTCCAAAAAGAATATCAAGCTGGAAGTTATCCCATATCCGGTAAGCCAAACCTGGTGTGGAATCCACGATGCCCTAAAACGGCCCTGGCTCTACAACCGGAAGCAGCATAAATAAACAAATCATTAATTCCAAATATATGTAAGTTTGGATTTTGGAATTTGGAATTTATTTGTTATTTGTTTATTGAGATTTGAGATTTGAGATTTAAAGATTTTCTTTTTCTTCTTCCTCCTCATCCTCCCATACATAGTTTTTTCTGCGGGGACCGGATCTCCGGTAATGAACAGCCAGGATGACGCCTGCCACGCTCCCCAGTAAATGAGATTCCCAGGAAACATCCACCTTTAGTGGAAAAATGCCCCAGACCAAACTGCCATACAGGAACACAACAACCAGGGAAAGAGCCATTAACGGAACGTGGTTCCGGATGATCCCGCTAACAAAAAGAAAGGCAGCCAGACCATAGATCAGACCACTGGCGCCGATATGGTAGGACTCCCTGCCCATCAGCCAAACCCAAATACCGGCCAGCAGGTAGGTCAGAAAAAAGATCCTGAAGGCAAGGTTGCGGTAGAAATAAAACAAAGCCACCGATAATGTGAACAGTGGAATGGAATTATCAATCAGATGACGGAGGCCGGCATGTATCAACGGAGCAAAAAGAATGCCCCTCAGGCCACTCATCTTTCTGGGAAACAAGCCCCAGGTGGCAAACTCCAGTCCCAGCGTTGTTTCAATAAACCACACACACCAGATCAACAGAAGAAAAAAAACCGGAAACCAGAGACTGATATAAAATCGTCGCTTCTCAAACGAATCATTTCGTCCATTATCTGAATTCTCATAATCCATTGTTTCTGCTGTACATGTATAAATAATAACTTAAAACTTAAAATTCATAACTCAAAATTAGTGTAGTTCAATCCACTACAACTAGCATACGGTATCCCCCATACTTCCGGATATTGATTACATACCCGCCTTCAAACAGAAGATATTGCCCTTTAATGCCCTCCAGAACCCCTTCAAAATCAGGATTAGCGTCCAGGTTAATACTTTTCACTTTTTCAGGATAGTTCTGAACCGGATATTGAATTTCGGTCACGGCATCATCTTCTGTCAAATACCGGTGGTGCTCCTCTGTTAATAAACGTCCGGCTTTTTCTTTTGCCTCCTGAAGATCGGTAATAGTATCCAGTTTGTTCGTAAGCATCTTTCTCCAGTTGGTTTTATCACTCATGTGCCGTTTCAGGGCCACCTCAATGGTACCGGAAGTGTAGCGGTTGGGTGTCCGTGCCAGTTTTATGGCCTTCCAGGCCCCCTGGTCAATCCATCGCGTTGGCACCTGAGATATCCGCGTTACACCCACCTTTAAGCCACCGGACAAGGCAAGGTACACGATATGGTCCTGCAGGCAGTGATCCCTTGACCATTCCATATCCCTGGATATGCCCAGGTGGGCCTCGCACATTTCCGGCCTCAGGATGCACGCACCGGTTTGAGGCAGACTGATGAAACAGGGATAACAGTAACCCTGTGCAAAGGACTTTTTTGTGAGCCTGCCACAATGTATGCAGTGGATCTCTCCCAGGTAATGCAAACCTACGGCCCCACCCAAACAGGCATTCAGGTCAATTCGTGCATCGCCAACCGGCAGTGAGTACTGCACCAATGCAGGAGCATGATCCGCATCCTCAAGGATGGATTCCATTTTATAAAAAGATCCTGTCCGGTCCATATTCCAGTTACTTTAAAACTCCCAAACAAAATACTTAAAAAAAATGAAATTATTTTTTCAGTGCCATAATACTAATATTCAGTTGTTTAAGGCTTTCGGGCAATGGGTATTAAAAATATTTTACTACTATGTATTGCATAGTTCTATTTTATTTTCATATCTTTGCAATGGATAATATAAGGTAATGGACAGTATTATGCAAATTAAATAACTCTTGTAGTACAGATCATTAAATTCAAAACAAAATGAAACAGACCTATAGTGTAAATCTTGGAGGCATTGCTTTCAACATTGATGATGATGCCTATCTGGAATTACGGAACTACCTCCAGCAGATTGAGGCGCATTTTGCCAATGAAGAGGAGGGAAAAGAAATTATGGCCGATATAGAAACCCGCATTGCGGAATTATTCCAGGAACAGACAAAGGGGTCAAAGCAGGTCATTGACCTGAAAGATGTCCGTGAGATCATAAAGATCCTGGGGGATCCTGCGGAAATTGGGGGTCCCGAAAACGGCGGTTCCTCCGGTCGAAGAGAATCCTTTGGCCCTTCAGGACACAGGAGGATATACAGGGATTCGGACAACAGGGTCCTTGGCGGTGTGTGCTCCGGAATGGGGGCATACTGGCAGCTGGATACGCTGGTGTTCCGCATCATTTTTGTTGTCGCCTTTCTGGTCTTCGGAATCGGTCTGGTGTTGTATCTGGTTCTTTGGATCGTCATACCCGAGGCAAAAACCGCCGCTCAGAAACTTGAAATGAAGGGGGAGCCTGTCAATGTTTCAAACATCGGCAAGACGGTAAAGGAAGAATTCCGGAATGTTCGCAACCGCATGAACCTTTAAACAGATATTAATAAAAGTGGAATATATTAAAACAGTCAAATATGAAAGTTGAAAATTCACAAGCACAAATGAGAAAGGGGATACTGGAATATTGCATCCTGTCCATCCTTGAAAAAGACTCGGTCTATGCATCGGATATCATCAAACAGCTAAAGGAAGCGAAAGTTATTGTGGTGGAAGGCACCCTTTATCCGATACTTACCCGTCAGAAAAATGCAGGTCTGCTGGGTTACCGGTGGGAGGAATCCACCCAGGGGCCACCAAGAAAATACTATGAACTCACTGACAAAGGCAAAGAGTTTCTTACAGAACTGGATCAATCCTGGAACGAATTGGTTCAGGCCATAAAAGTCATCCGCAATAAAAAATAACCGAACCTGAAACCACAGAAAAATGAAAAAGACGATAAAAATAAAACTTGGAGGTGTCATATTTCATATTGATGAAGATGCCTATGAAATGTTAAAGAGTTACCTCGACTCATTGAAAGACCACTTCAGGGGAATGGAAGAGGGTCAGGAGGTGATCAACGACATTGAGATCCGCATTGCAGAGATCTTTGAACAAAAATCCGGTGACCAGGACAAGGTTATTGAAAAGGACGACGTGAAGAAAATGATTGATACCATGGGAGAGGCCCGGGACATCATCGATGAGGAGGAAAACGGATCGTACCGGCGAACCTACAGGCGCATGGGTAAACGCTTTTACCGCGACCCGGATAATACCGTCCTGGGTGGCGTGTGTGGCGGACTTGGTGCTTATTTCAACGTAGATCCGATCTGGTTCCGTCTGCTCTTCCTGATACTGATCTTCGCCTATGGCGCCGGATTGGTCTATATCATACTCTGGATCGTCATTCCAAAAGCAGAAACGGCAACCCAGAAACTGGAAATGAAGGGTGAAAATGTAACGGTACACAATATCGAAAGAACCATTAAGGAAGAATATGATTCCGTAAAAGGAAACTTCAGGAAAATAAAGGACTCAAATGCCTATAACAAGACCACAGATGCCGTGAATGAAATTTTCCGGGGCATTGGAAATGTCATACTGATCTTTCTGAAGATCATCCTGACGTTTATCGGCATTGTACTCATCCTGGTGGGTCTTACCGTCCTGACAAGTTTCTTTGTTGCCTTATTGTTCAGCAATACCCTGTTTTTCCCTGATCTGTTCGATGTGCCGCGGTTTTACCTGCCACACATTCTGCCGATATTTACCTCTCTGGAGAATGTAACTATCGTAATGATAGCCTTATTGATCGCGGTGACCATTCCATTGATCGCACTCATTTATGGGGGGATCAAACTCATATTCAGATTTAAAGTAAAAGATAAGGTAATTGGTTTAATTGCATTCTTAGTGTGGTTCTTATCCATAATAATTCTCGTCGTAATTGTCGGCATTGAAGCAAGCAATTATGAATCCAGTGCAAGGGTGACACATACCTATAAACTCAAAACTGTGGAGAATAAGGTCCTGTATCTTGATATGAATGAGTCACGCGTTGACCTGGATCGCGAGAATTTTGTCCTTTTCGAAATCAACAATGATGGTGTTTACCGGGATCCTGAATCAGGGATCATTTACGGAAAACCCCGGCTTGATGTGGTGGAGAGTGAATCGGGGGGGGTCGAACTCGAGTTTCTGAAACGGTCCCGCGGGCGAAACAGGGACATCGCCAGGGATCATGCCCGGGAGCTCGAGTATATCTGGAATCAAAGGGATTCTTTAGTGGTTTTCGACCGGTTCTTTAGCCTCCCTAAAGACCAGAGATGGAGAAGCCCTTATATCAACATTGAGTTAAAACTGCCCCTTGGCTATGCGGTACATTTTGATGAAGACATGACGGCCATCATTAAGGGCATTGGAAATGTTTCGCATACCAGGAGCTACGATATGGTTGGTAAAACCTGGTTGATGACGGAAGAAGGACTCACACAAATCTTTCCGCAAAATTACTAATTATATGGCCTTTACATTAATCACTTAAACTAAAACTACATGTATTAATCAGTTCGCAGCCACATATAAAGACTTTTGATTTTTTGAAGTCTTCACCACTTCTCCCCGCAATGAATCAGATATTGGTCTGTCTGTTCTTCCCGCCGGAGAAGTGGTTTTTTTGGTGATCAGTGAGCCTATGATTTAATCCTGTACAAATCTATTCCTCATATTTTGATCCAAACTTTCTGTACAGATACTTATGCCGGTTGTCCAGGTCTATTTCCCGACCATTTATAAAGGCCCGAACCACATTGTTAGTAGTAATATCCAGTAAATCACCCTCCGAAACAACTATATTGGCATACTTGCCATTCTCAAGGCTTCCGGCCCGGTCGCCCACGCCTATGATCTTTGCAGCATTCAATGTCACCATCTGCAGTGCTTCCTCTTTGGTCAGTCCATAGGCTGTAGCACCACCTGCCACAAAGGGATAGTTCATGGCCCCCATGGCACTGCCAAAGGTAAATGCCACAAGAAATCCTTCCTTATAGAACATGGCCGGCAACTTAAACTGAATGCGTACATCCATATCTTTACGTTTGGGCATTCTGTGGAATCCCCCCATCAAAAGGGCCACATGATGTTCCTTCAGAAAATCCCTTATCAGCCAGGTGTCCTCATCCGCTCCAACCAGAACCACATCTTTGATGCCCGTTTCGTTCAGAAAACTGATGCTTTCAATGATCGCCGCCGGGTCTGATGCAGACAAAAACAATTTCATGGACCCGTCAAAAAGACCCGACATGGCTTTAAGCTTTAAATTTTGAGGTTTGGGATCTTTAAGTTTATTATAGGAGGCCGCATCTTCAAAAAAAGTTTTGATTTTTTTCACCTGTGACTCATAGTTAGAAGAGGTCCGGGTCATACTGAACATGCCCCGGCCCGACCGGCCGTATTTTCCCGGCCATTGCAGGTTCATGGCATTGTCCCGTTCCACTATGGCGTCCTCCCAGTTCCAGGCATCCAGTTGCACAACACTGGAGGTGCCCGGTATCAATCCTCCTGCCGGAACAATTTGCGCCATGAGCACCCCGTTTGAGCGAAGCACAGGGATCATTTCCGAGTCGGTATTATAGGCCACAATACTGGAAACATTTGGATTAAAGGTTCCCGTTTCCCTGGAATCTACGGTCGCCCGTACCGATCCGATCTCTGTCAACCCCAGTTGTGATGTTGGGAGTATCAATCCCGGGTAAACATGTTTGCCTGTAACATCATAAACAGTATAGGAGTCATCAAAATTCCGACCTGTGTTTGCTGATACATCAACGATCTTCCCTTTATCAAAGACCACTACGGCATTTTCAATGACCCTGCCGTTTCCAACATGTACGGTGCCGTTTTTAAGCACTACAGGTCCCGCCTGAACCGGAGCAGGAGCAGGCACCTGTGCTGAAAGCCTGAACAGACCCAGCAACAGAAAAAGGCTTAATATGTTATTCCGTGTTTTCATATTCATTGTGTTTAATATTTTTGATTCCTTTCACCCCACCAATCCTCGAGCCAATAGGTTCCGTCTTCATCATCCCAGATATATTGCTGGTTAAAGCGGGGCATTTGTTTTTTGGGTCCGGGTTTCTCAGAAAGTATTTTGCGAATGATCCGGTTCCTTTCTGCTTCAATCTTATTAAGCTTTTCCTGGTCTTTCTCCGAATCATAATATAGAATGCCGTCCACCATGGTTTTCTCCACCACTGCATAAACGGAAAGCGGATTCCGGTTCCAGAGTACCAGGTCGGCATCCTTCCCTGTTTTAATGCTTCCCATACGGTGGTCGAGGTGCAGGATCTTCGCCGGATTCAATGTTACTGTCTTCCAGGCTTCTTCTTCACTGAGTCCGCCATATTTCACGGTCTTTGCAGCTTCAAGGTTAAGGTGCCGGGCCACCACAGCATTGTCCGAGTGGACTGCTGCCAGCACTCCTTCATGCACCTGTATGGCCGTGTTATAAGGGATGGCCTGATATACCTCATACTTATATGCCCACCAATCGGGCAGGTTTGATGCATAGGCCCCATGTTTTACAATCTTATCGGCGACTTTATAGCCTTCAGAGTTGTGAATGAGCGTGTGGACCTTAATGCCAAAATCTTCGGCCAGCTTCATGATCATGTTGGTCTCAGACTGTACATAGGCATGACAGGTAATGAAGATTTTTTCTTCCAGAACATCTTTTAAAGCTTCGAGCCGGAGATCCACCCTTGGGGGATTTGTTTTGGCCTTTTCCTTTGATGAAAGATTATTGTAGGTGTCCCATTCCATTTTATAATCCATGGCCCTGGTATAGGCATCCCGCAAGATTGCTTCCACTCCCATGCGGGTTTGCGGATATCTGGTGGAGAGGAACGCAGGTGCCCGGGATTGTTTGACATTTTCACCCAGGGCATGTTTCAGGAACTGTGCACCGTCATGAATGAGCAACTGATCCGGGGTGACACCCCAACGGTGTTTGATCAGGGCCGACTGGCCTCCCACCGGGTTGGCCGATCCGTGCAGGACATGTGCCGCGGTTACCCCACCGGATAATTGCCTGTATATACTCAGGTCTTCGGGATTGATGATGTCGTTATAACGCACCTCAGAGGTAACCGCATGCGTAGCTTCATTTAAACCGCCGGATCCGGCAATATGTGAATGTTCGTCAATGATGCCGCTGGTCAGGTGCTTTCCTGTACCATCTATCAGGGTGGCCGTGGCATCGGAAATATTGGTTCCGATCTTCACAATCTTCCCGTTTTTTACAAGAACATCGGTATTCTTTATGATGCCGGCATCTTCGTTGGTCCAGACCGTTGCATTTTTTATCAGGTAGGTTTGTTGTGCAGGAATGTCTTCCTTTTCATAACCATAGGCCATAAAGGGGAAGATCACCGGACCCATTTCCGGCTTTTTATCCTCTGGTTTCGATGCTTTTTTTTTGGGTTCGGCAGGGTCAGTATATGAAGCGGTCCAGGGGCTCTTGCTTCCATCTTCCGCGTATGCCTCCCCTCTGAAGGTTTTATCAGCGACCCATCCTGTCAAACGCGTTGCGGAAGTGGCTTCTTTTTCTTTTTTAAACGTCAGAAAAATGGTATTTCCACTAATGCTTCCCGTGGCTGTATAAGTGGTGGTATCATCTTTGATTATCTTAAATTTTGGCTTTAAAGGAGTGCCGGAAATTTCCAGTTTCAGTTTCTTTCCATCCAGGTCCATGGCATAATTTCCTGAATAATCCGGAAGATTCATGTCCGTTAATACAAATCCCTTCCCCTGGATCCAGTTTTCATACAAGGTACAGGTACTGGAAAAGACATTCTCAGAACAGATCAGGAAGTTAGCAACCATGCCTGTTTTAAGGCTTCCGATCTGGTTTTCGGATTTCAGCAATCTGGCCGGCACGTAACTTAAGGCTTTCAGTGCGGCTTCTTCGCTCAATCCGTACCGGACGGCTTTTCTGATATTTTTCAAAAAGCCGGAGATATCTTTCATGCCGTAAGTGGTGATGGCAAAGGGAATGCCTTCTTTTTCAAGTGTGGCCAGGTTTGCCGGCGCCATTTCCCAGTGCTTAAGATCTTCCAGCGGAACCAGATTGGCTTCCCACGGATGATCCACTTTACCGGCTTCAGGGAAGTTCACGGGAACGATCAGGGTGGCGTTGGTTTTCTTTACCTCGTCAATCATCTGGTATTCATCACCGGCACTTTTAATGATGTACTGGATCCCGAATTCGTCTCCTATTTTATCCGCCCTGAGCAGGGACAGCTTATCGCGTACCTCGAAAATCTGGGGCAGGGACTGGTTTCTTTCCCAGGCATCAAAACTAAGGTCGGTATAGGATTTTTCTTCCAGGCCACGGTACCACTTCACATCATAATAGGTTTGACGCAGCAGGGCTATGCTTCCAAAAAGTGAATTCGGATAATTCTGGCCGCCAGATCCTTTTTCAAAGGAATAGTGGGCAGCAGCCTGTGACTTCAGTATGACTTTGGATGCAGGCTGGTCAGACAGGCACACCAGGGCGGAGGAGCCACGGGCTATACCATCGGATTTAAAACTAAGGACGGCGCTAAAACCTTGTTTCCTGAATTGACCTGCCGTCTTATCGTCCACAGTGAATTCAGCGCTTGAACTGTAGTAGGGCTTGATGGCAGCATTCCAGTTTAAGGCGGTTTTATAGCCGGGATCCACCTGTGGGGGACTGGTGAATGAATAGCCACCACTCCCGGAAGACCGTTTTCCGGGGGGCAGTCCGTAATTCGTATAGGGGTCAATAAAAGACGGATAAATAAACTTCCCTTTCATATCCCGTATAATGGTTCCCTCTGGAATCTTCACATCCGTTCCAACAGCAAGGATCCGTCCGTTTTTAATCAGCAATGTGGCGGCCTCGGTTTTAGTACGGTAGTCTGTAAACAGTGTGGCATTTGTAAATGCATACAGGCCGGGCCGTTGGTCATTGATACCAATGGCCGGGATTTGCTGGGATCTGGCAAACAGGCACACAGCTCCCAGCAAGGCAACAATTAAAATTCTTTTCATAAGCGGTTGTTGAAGGATTACTAAAATTTCTTCAATGTATAAAAAAATTAAACCCTTCCGCTGTTTAATGTTGTAGAATATGTAAAGATATCCCTTCAGTACGTAAATAAATGTTCATGCGATGGCAATGTAGATCGACTTTCCCGGGTTGATTGTGTTTCAGGGAAACACCCGGGGCGATCCGGCTGATTTTGCAAAACCTCTGAAATTAAATACTTTTGCAATCCTGTTTGGCTCCATAGTTCAAGGGATAGAATAGCGGTTTCCTAAACCGTAGATCCAGGTTCGAGTCCTGGTGGAGCTACAAAAGAAAAGACCTGTCACTAAGTGGCGGGCTTTTTTATTACACAGGCTCAAGCTCGCTTGAAAGACTGTGGTATAAAAAGTCCGTTGCGAACGAAGTGAGTACAGGGCTTTGCTTTTGTTACGCGGAGTTTTCAGGTCCGTGAGGAACAAAGTGACGAACAATCCTGGTGGAGCTACAAAAGAAAAGACCTGTCACTAAGTGGCGGGCTTTTTTATT
>CAYOFK010000082.1:9998-13508 GCA_964403185.1 uncultured Rikenellaceae bacterium
ACACAGGCTCAAGCTCGCTTGAAAGACTGTGGTATAAAAAGTCCGTTGCGAATGAAGTGAGTACAGGGCTTTTTTCCTGTTTTCGTCACTCATTAAAGCTAAATTTTGAAAAGATGCTTTAAAGCTGATGCCATATGTTAGGTTTATTAACAGAAAATACCCCCGGGATTTGAGCGACTTTGAAAGTCGCTCTACAGAACCTTCCGCATAGCCAATGCCCTTAATGGTGGGTTCCTGTTTCCACGAATAAAACGCACCAAATCGGTATTGGAGTGTATACATATTTCCATATCTTCGTCAAATCATCTGTCTGACCTGAAAAGTCATGAATTTAATAGACATCATCCTGCTTATTTTCCTTGCCTGGGGTTTGGTGAGGGGTTTAAGAGCCGGCCTGGTTCATGAAGCAGCCTCACTGGCAGCTTTATTTCTTGGAATTTTCGGAGCCATACACTTTTCAGATTTCACATCGGGGTTATTGATTGAGCATTTTGAACTTTCCGGCAGGTACCTTCCGGTGATTTCCTTTGCCATTACATTTATTGCCATAGTGATCGCCGTCCATTTTCTGGCAGGAATTCTAGACAAACTTATAAAAGCCGTTGCCCTGAGTTTTGTTAACCGCATATTCGGAGCCCTATTCGGGGTCCTTAAAACAGCATTTATTCTTAGCATATTTATTTTTTTATTGAATTCATTGAATAATAAAGCCCATTTTCTCCCTGAAGAAAAAATTGAAGGTTCCCTTTTATATAAGCCTGTGGAAGGGTTTTTCCCTTTCCTGTTTCATAAAATAGATCTGAAAACATTAAAGTTGCCTCATTTTAAGGATGATATTACAGAAGAAAAAGATACTGACATACTTCTTTTTATATAATGTGAGTTGTTTTCATATAATGATACAAAGGCCGGGAGAGTTATCGCTAATCGACTTACGTTTTGCTATGCAAAACAGCACCTAGGACATAACTCCTGGAAAGGGCGATAGTTCACCCCATTCTTTCTTTTAAAAATAAGAAACTATATTGGAAGTAAATCTAAAGGAAAGGGCGGGATTTCAATAACCCGGGATGTAGCCGGGCATCGTGGCTACACGATACCGGTCCGACCTTTATACCAGGCAGAAGAGAATGGTTCTGCCGCTTAGAGCGGGCAGACGGATTGTAATGATTGCAGAGGTTGATTGCCAAATTGTTACTTGAATGAGTGTTAGCCAGGTATCTACTAAGTGACTTTATGAGTTTCTGAATTGAATTATTCCTGACAGAATCCAAAATAGTCTTACAATTATTTTATATTTGTCAACTTTTCAACATTGCCAAACCTTATGAATTTTAACTAAATACACGCATTTATGTCTAAGAATTATAGCACAATTACAATGGGATTGTTACTGGTCTTGTCAGTAGTATTCCTTTATTCATGTAAGAATAACACCCCAGGCCAGGAAGCATCACCTCCTGAAATCACTGTTGTGGAAGTCATTCAGAAGGATGTTCCTGTTTACCGGCAATTTGTCGGCCAGGTATATGGCTTGAAAGACATTCCAATCCGGGCCCGTGTTGAGGGTTTTCTGGAAGGGTTGCACTTTCAGGAAGGATCACGAATTCAAAAAGGAACTCTTCTGTATACCATTGACCCGGCACCATTCGTTGCCGAAGTGGGGAACCAGAAAAGTAAACTGGCTGAGTCACAAACCATGCTTGCCAATGCAGAGAGCCAGCTGGCCCGGTATAAACCGCTTGCCGAAATTAATGCGGTAAGTCAAAGCGACCTGGATTTTGCCCAGGCCAACCGGGATGCGTCACTTGCATCTGTTGAGGCAGCAGAAGCCACCCTGAAAATGGCGGAGATCAACTTAAGCTATTGCAGGATTCATTCCCCGATAACCGGTTTTATAGGCAAAACAAATGCCCGTGAGGGAGAATTCGTGGGGAAAAATCCCAATCCGGTAATATTGAATACCGTGTCAAGAATTGATGAAGTGAGGGTTCAGTTTTTTCTTACGGAATCAGAATATCTGGTAATTGCACGTTTTATACGTGATCAGGGAGAAATCCAAAGGGAACCGGGTAAAGGTGCTGAACAAAATCTAAAACTGGTTCTTTCTGATGGATCATATCATCCCTATAACGGACAGGTAGATTTTATTAACAGGGAGGTAGATGCATCTACCGGCGCCATCCTGATCCAGGCAACTTTTCCAAACCCTGACCTGATTCTCAGGCCCGGACAGTTTGCCCGCGTTGAAGCCATGATGAACTTTAAAAAAGGAGCTTTGCTGGTACCCCAGCGCTGTATCTCCGAAATCCAGGGACAACATTCGGTTCTTGTAGTCACGGACAGCAATAAAGTGGAAACAAGACAGGTGATTACCGGTGAAAAAATTGGTGACCTCTGGATGATTGAGGATGGACTTGAACCAAAGGAAAAAGTTGTAATTGATGCTATTCAGGCCATACGTCCCGGACAGGAGATCAAACCTGTTCTCATAGAATTTAAGAGCAAAAACCCCCAGCAATAATATCCGAACTATGGCCGAAAATAAAGGAAACTTCTTTGTACACAGACCAATTGTTGCAATGGTTATCGCCATTGTGATAGTTATAGTTGGAACTGTATCTATGATTGGTTTACCAATCGAACAATATCCGAACCTTACACCGCCTATAGTTCAGGTAAGAGGGTCATATACTGGTGCCAATGCCATAAGCGTTGAAGAATCAGTTGCTACGCCGCTGGAGCAGCAAATCAACGGGGTGGATAATATGATCTATATGAAGTCTACCAATTCAAATGACGGCACAATGGTTATCGATATATCATTTGATGTAGGTACCGATCCGGATATGAATACTGTTTTATCTCAGAACCGGGTTTCAGCCGCAAGCGCAAAACTACCGGCTTCAGTAACAAAATTTGGAGTTACAACTGAGAAGTCGCTACCTAACATATTGATGCTTATAACTTTAACTTCCGATGGCCGCTACGATCAGGATTTCTTAGGAAACTATGCTCTAATAAATATAAAGGATCAATTAGCCCGTGTCAAGGGTATTGGCAGGGTTGATGTCCTTGGTGCTGCTGATTATTCAATGCGCATTTGGGTTAAGCCGGATCGCCTTTCCCAAATGGGTCTTACTGTACCTGAAATCATTAATGCCATCAACGAACAAAACCTGATTGTACCTGGTGGTAAATTTGGTGCAGAACCGGCACCACCCGGCACGGAGTTTACTTATACAGTTCGGTTACCTGAGCGCTTCAATTCTCCTGAAGCTTTTGGAAAAATTGTGGTCAGGACTCATCCGGACGGGTCCCAAATCAAACTCGAAGATGTTGCTTCCATAAATTTAGGTGTCGAAACCTACAATATGATTCCAAGGCTCAACGGAGAGACAGCAGCTATTATAGCTCTTTACCAGGCACCAGGGTCAAATGCTGTTGAGCTGGCTGAAAATGTAATATCAGAAATGGAGGTATTGAAGAATAATTTTCCTGAAAGTGTAA